>NZ_JBVIIE010000047.1:0-74216 GCF_055569945.1 Streptomyces sp. NPDC031340 | reverse complement strand
CTTGGCGGAAACACATGATCAAGCAGAGGCCGCCTTGCTGTCCGGCAAACGGCCACCCTCACCAAGAAACGATCTTGATGGGTTAAAACTCAAGTTCATGGGCGCAGTATCACCTGCCCGCCGGGACCGCTGCCACGATTTCCACCTCGATCAGCGCCTCCGGGCGGAACAGGCGCGGGACCTCGAAGGTCATGCTCGTCGGGGGCGTGCCGGTGAGGAACCGCCGCCGTACGGCGCCGTACTCCTCCAGTCCGCCGATGTCCGTGAGGTAGGTGCGGATGTTGACGACGTCCGCCAGGGTCGCGCCGTGCGCCGCCAGCAGCGCGTCGAGCGTCTCGAACACGCCCCGGCTCTGCTCGGCGAGGGTGGCGCCGTCGGCGATCTGGCCGGAGATGAACAACAGGGCGCTGCCGTCGGCCTGTTCGACGCGGGCGACCTGGGAGTAGTAGGGGCTCAGGGGCTGCGGCGCGGACGCGGGACTGTCCAGGGTGACCTTCACCGCGCCCCGCCTTTCGGGTGCTTCTCCATGACGTCGACGCTAGGCGGGCGCCGGTGATGCGACAAGCGAATGTCTAGCATGGCCGCCATGACCGACTCGCATACCACGGACGGCGTTCCGGACCTCTCGACCGTCTGGCTGCGGGTCTTCCTGGAGGTGGCCCGGCACGGCTCGTTCACGCTGGCGGCGCGGACGCTGGGCTGGACGCAGTCGGCGGTGTCGCGGCAGATCTCCTCGCTGGAGGCGTCGCTCGGCGGCGGGCCGCTGTTCGACCGGCTGCCGCGCGGGGTGCGGCTGACCGAGGCCGGGCGGATCCTCGTACCGCACGCGGAAGCGGTCGCCGAGGCGCTGCACGGGGCGGGGCGGGAACTGGCGGCGCTGCGCGAGGCGGCGGACGGGCGGCTGCGGTTCGGGGCGTTCGCCACGGCGGACGCGGCGCTGGTGCCGCACGCCCTCGCCGCGTTCCGGGCCCGTCACCCCCGTGTGCGGGTCTCCCGCGAGGAGGGGCTCACGCCCGCGCTCCTCGGCCTGCTGGACGCGGGCCGGCTGGACCTGGCGGTGGTCTCCACGACGGGCCGCGCACCGCTGGAGGCGTACGAACTGCACCATCTCCTGGACGAGTCGCTGTACGTGGCCGTCGCGGCCGACCACCCGCTGGCCGGCCGGGACGGCCCGGTCCGGCTCGGTGAACTGGCCGACGCCGACTGGATATCCGGCAGCTCCCGCCCCGAGGGCACGCTGCTGGACGCGGCGTTGCGCCACGGCTTCCGGCCCCGCGTCGCCCACGTCGTCGCCGAGTGGACCGCCAAGCAGGGCTACGTCGCCGCCGGCCTTGGCGTCGCCCTCGTCCCCGCCCTGGCCGCCACGTCCGTACGGCCGGACGTCGCGCTGCTGCGGGTGCTCGACGAGGACGCCCCCGCCCGCGCGGTGTACGCCGCCACGGTCCGCGGCCGCTCACCGTCCCCGGCCGCGCTCGCCTTCCTCGCGGCACTGCGGGATGCGGCGGCCCGCGTCCCGGGCCAGTAGGACTGTCCGGAACCAGGTACGGGTGCTCATGCGCCCGGCCGCCGCGCCGGGCACGCTGTCGTCATGAGGTCGAGTCGGAGGAACACGATCGCGATCCTCGCGCTGCTGCCCGTCGACGCCCTGGCCGTCGGCTACGGGTGGCTGGCGGCCGGGATGACCGCGTGGGCGGCGGGCCAGGACGGGCGGCCCTACCATTCGCCACTGGCCCAACTGGGCGGCGCCTGCGCGGTGGTGGCGGTCACCGGCGCACTGCTGTGGCGGGCCCGGCTGCGCGCCGCCGCCGTCTTCCAGGCGGTCCCGCTGCTCGCCCTCGTGGCGCTGATGGTGCCCTGGTGACGCGGCGGCACTTCCGGCGTGGGCGGCGGCCCATGGTCCTCAGGAGGCGAGCCGTTTGTCTTCCGGGGCCTCGTCGTCGCGCTCCTCGGTGGTCTCCTCGCCCAGGAGGTCGCGGGCCAGCAGGGTGGCGCCGGCGACCGCGCCCGGCATCAGGAAGACCGCGACGAAGGGCACCAGGAAGGACAGGCCGAGGGGGGTGCCGAAGCCCCAGACCAGGGTTTTGCGGGAGCGGAGGAGGGTGAGGCGCTCGCGCAGTTCGACGCCGCGGCGCTGGAGGGCCACGGCGGTCAGTTCCTCGGTGAGGAAGAAGCCGGTGACCATGAAACCGAGCACCGGGACGACCGTCTGACCGGCGAACGGGATGAAGCCGAGACCGAACAGCAGGATCCCCCACAGCGCGGCCCGGACCACGATCCGCAGGCTGTCGCGGGCGGAGATCCACAGTTCCCGCCACAGCGGCAGGCCCGACTCGGGCGCGCTGCCGTCCGGGGAGACATCGCGGTCGACCCGCTCGGAGAGGCTCTCGTAGAAGGGCTGGCCGACCAGGAGCGTGACCGCGGTGAAGGTGACGACGGCGAGGAGCAGGGCGAGGGCGAACAACACGGCGGTGAGGAAGCCGCGGAACAGGCCGGCCCAGGGGCTGTCCCAGTCGTCGGCGAACGGCGTCGCCCACGCCACCACGTCGTCGCCCCACAGCGCCAGCGCGACCAGCGCCGCCGCGTACAGGACGAGGGTGATCAGGCCCGGCAGCAGTCCGAACCCGTAATGCCTGCCGTGCCGGGCCACCCACCGCTGGCCCTTCAGGAGGTATCCGAAACCCACCCCGAGATCGCGCATAGGGGAACCCTACCGGCCCGGTGAGCGGCACCGTCCGCCCCGCCTCCGCCGTGGCCGCCGCCCGCCCGGCCTGGTCCGCCCGGTGACGTGGTTGAGTCGAACGGGTACGTCTTCCCGTACCGATCTCAGCAGGCCGCAGCGGTTGAGGTGAGGAGAGCGGATGACGCAGGAGATCCACGGCACCGTCGCCGACGGCTTCGAGGCCGTGCGCGAGGAGTTCGCCGCGTTCGTCGCGGAGGAACGGCCGGACTACGAGGGCCAGTTGTGCGCGTACCTGCACGGCCGCAAGGTCGTCGACCTGTGGGCGGGCGGCGACGCCGGCTCCCTGTACGGCGTGTACTCGTCCACGAAGGGCGCCGCGCATCTCGTGGTGGCGCTCCTCGTGCAGGAGGGGACGCTGGAGCTGGACCGCAAAGTGACCTACTACTGGCCGGAGTTCGCGGCCGAGGGCAAGGCGGGCGTGACGCTGCGCGAGCTGATCGCCCACCGGGCGGGCGTGGTCGGCACCGACACCGGGTTCACCCTCGCCGAGCTGGCCGACGACCGGCAGCTGGCCGAACGGCTCGCCGACCAGCGGCCGTTCTGGCGGCCGGGCAGCGCCTTCGGCTATCACGCGCTGGTCATCGGAGCGCTCACCGGCGAGATCGTGCGCCGCGCGACGGGCCGTACGCTCCAGGAGGTCTACGAGGAGCGGATCCGCGCCCCCTACGGACTGGACTTCTTCCTCGGCCTGCCCGCCGCCCACGAGCCCCGCTTCCGTACCGCGCAGCCGATGGCCCCCACCCCCGAACAGCGGGCGCTGCTCGACTCGCTCCCCTCCGGCCCGCACACGCTCGCCTCCATCGCCTTCAACCAGCACGCCCCCGAACCCACCGACCTGGCGACCCTGCCCAACGACCCGGGCGTGCGCGCCAGGGGACCGGCCTCGGTGGGCGGGGTGGCCTCCGCGCGCGGGCTCGCCGCGCTGTACGCGGCGGCGATCAGCGAGGTCGACGAGAAGGCCCCGCTGCTGAAGCCGGACACGGTGGCCGAGTCCGGCCAGTTCCACTCGGTGGGCTACGACCTGGTGGCCCGCTCGCACAGATCGTTCGGCCTGGGCTTCCAGACGACGGCGGACGTCTGGCACCCGTTCCTGGGCGCGGGAGCGATCGGCCACAGCGGCGCGGGCGGCTGCCAGGCCTTCGCGGACCCCCGCAGCGGCCTGGCCTACGGCTACACCCGCCGCCGTTACGCCTTCCCCGGCGGAGCGGCCCCGGAGAACGACCGGCTGGCCCGGGCGGTGCACACGGCGGCCCTGGCCCGCTGACCGGCGAGCTCTTTCCAGTCGGCTCACAGCGGTTCTGAAGAGCGGGCGGCGACGATCGGTCACGGCTCGGGCCCGGGTGCGGCCGGTTCCAGCCGCGGTGCCGGACCAGGCCGCGACGCAGGGACTCCGAGCCAGGACGCCTCACGAGAAAGAGTTCCATGAACCCACAGCAGGTCGAGTTCCTCGGGGTCTGCGGGCACCTCATGTCCGTCCCGGCTGCCCTGAGCGGCACCGATGTCCAATGCGGGTCCTGTCACCAGGTGACGCGCGCACCGATGCCGTTCGTGCCCGGCAGGCCTCCGGCGGCACGCTCGGGGAGCGCGGCGGGCCTCACCGCCCTGTACATCGTGTCCCTGCTCGTTGGCCTCGGCACGGCGGCGGTCGTCTACGTGGTGAAGTTCAACGACCTGTCGGAAGATCAGCTCGTGGGGCTGACGCCGCTGTGGTTCTTCCCTGTCGTCTTCGGTCTGTACGGCTTCGCCTCGCAGCGCCTGCTCCGCGCCCTCGCCGAGGGCCGGGCCGGCACGCTGAGCCAGGCCGCCCGGCTGTACATCGGTCTCGGCGGCCTCTTCTCGGTCCTGACCATGTTCCCGTTCCTGGTGCTGAAGTGGCGCAGCTCTCTGCTGGTCTCCCTGGTGGCCGCACTGTTCTGGGCCGGGCTGCTGTGGTTCTTCTTCGCGGCGGTCTTCCCGGAGCTGTGATGCCGGGACGCCGCGAGCCCCCAGGTCTCGGACCTGGGGGCTCGCGGGCCGAGCTCGGTCCACGGCCGCAGGCGCGGTGCGTCGGCCGTGAAGGGAGCCGTCACTACAGCTTGACGATCATCTTTCCGGTGTTGTCGCCGCGCAGGACGCCGAGGAACGCCTCCAGGTTGTTCTCGATGCCCTCGACCACGGTCTCGCGGTACTTCAGCGCGCCCGAGGCGACCCAGGGGCCGACCTCCTGGACGAACTGCGGCTGGAGGTCGTAGTGGTCGCCGACGAGGAAGCCCTCGATGCGGCCGCGGGTCTGGATGAGGCGGGCGAGGTTCTTCGGGCCGGGGGCGGGCTCGGTGTTGTTGTAGACGGAGATCATGCCGCAGACGGCGATCCGGCCACCCTGGTTGAGCGAGCCGATGGCGGCCTCGAGGTGGTCGCCGCCGACGTTGTCGAAGTAGACGTCGACGCCGTCGGGGGCGGCCTCCCGCAGCTGCTCGCCGACCGGGCCGTTCTTGTAGTTGAACGCGGCGTCGAAGCCGTACTCCTCGACGAGCAGCTTGACCTTCTCGTCGGACCCGGCGGAGCCGACGACCCGCGAGGCGCCCTTGAGCTTGGCGATCTGGCCCACCTGGCTGCCGACGGCGCCCGCGGCGCCCGACACGAAGACGGAGTCGCCCTCCTTGAAGGCGGCGGTGCGCAGCAGGCCGGCGTAGGCGGTGAGGCCGGTCATGCCGAGGACGCCGAGGTACGTCGACAGGGGCGCGGCGTCCGCGTCGACCTTGACGGCGTTCTTGGCGTCCAGCGTGGCGTACTCGCGCCAGCCGAGGAAGTGCAGGACGTGGTCGCCGACGGCGATGCCCTCGGCCTCGGAGGCGACGACCTCGCCCACCGCGCCGCCCTGCATGGCCTTGCCGAGCTCGAAGGGGGCGACGTAGGACTTGGCGGCACTCATCCGGCCGCGCATGTAGGGGTCGACCGAGAGGTACTTGTTCCGGACGAGTACCTGCCCCTCGCGCGGCTGCCGGACCTCCGCCTCGACCAGGGCGAAGTCCTCGGGCTTCGGCCAGCCGACGGGCCGGCTGAGCAGGTGCCATTCGCGGTTGATCATGAGGGAAGCCCTTCCGATTTATTTCAGTAGCTGAAACAACGATGCTCCTGAATATTTCATGTTGTCAAGTAAGCGGGTACCCTGAAGCCATGCCCACCTCACACAGCACCCGCCATTCCGACCCGGTGACCATGGAGGTCGTCGAGCTGATCGGGGACGTGGTGGCCCGCTTCTACGCGGACTACGAGGAGGCGGCGGGCGAGCACGCGCTGACCGGCGCCCAGGCGCGACTGCTGAGCCTGCTGTCCCTGGAGCCGCTGGCGATGCGGAAGCTGGCGCGCAGGCTGAAGTGCGAGCCGTCGAACGTCACCGGGATCGTGGACCGCTTGGAGGCCCGTGGCCTGGTGGAGCGCCGCCCGGACCCGGCGGACCGCCGGGTGAAGGTGGCGGCGGCCACGGACGAGGGCCGCCGGGTCGCCCGCGAGCTCCGCGAGGGCCTGCGCTTCGCCCGCGAACCGCTGGCGGGCCTGTCGGACGAGGAGCGGCTGGCTTTGCGGGGTTTGCTGCGGCGGATGCTGGACTCCTGACCCGAGCCCTTCGGGAACGCCTCACCGGCGCCCCGGCGCGGCAACCGTCAGGTGCACCACCACAGGAACCGGTCGCACGTCTGCGTCGGCGACGGTTCCGGGTCCGGGCCGGGGTCCGGCGACGACGGCGTCGGATCGGCCGAGGGGGCCTGGGTCGAGGCCGGGCCGGTGGCCGTGGGGTCCGGCATGGACGGGTCCGGGGTCTCCCCCGCGGCGGCGGAGGACGTGCCGGCGTCCGGTGTCGCCTCGCCGTCCTGCCCCTTGTCACCTTTGGCGTCCTTGGCGTCCTTGGCGGACTTCGAGGTCGACGGGGAGGCGGAGGCGCCCGGCGCCGCCGAGCCGGCCGCCGTGCCCGGCGCCGTGCCGGCCTGCGGCCGGGCCGTCCCACCGGTCGCCGAGGACGTGCCGCCCTCGGCGGACGCGTCCTTCGCGGCCGGCTCCGGGGTCGAGAAGGGCGCGTCCATGCCCAGTTCGGCGAGGCTCAGCCCGCCGGCCGCCAGGACGAAGCCCGCCGCTATCAGCACGGTGCGGCGCCGGCGCCGACGGTGGGCCGCGGCTTTGCGGTCACGGCGGCTCCCGGCGTCCGCACCCGCACTCGCACCCGCCGCGCCGACCGCACCGGCCCCGGCGGTCCGGCCACCGCGCCCTCGCCCGCGCCCGCCACGGCCGTGCTGCCCCGCGCGCCGCGCCGCCCGGCCGACCGGAACGCCCTCGCCGCCGTCAACGCCGTCGCCGCCGTCACCCCGGTCACCGTGGTCGGCCTGGCCGTCGTAGCCATCCTCGTACGCGCCCTCGTACGCGCCCTCGTACAGGCCGTCGTCCTCGTCCCCGTAGCCGTCGTAGGCGGCCGTCGGCCCGCCGCCGTGGCCGGACGCACCGCGGCCGGACACGCCGTACCCGGAGACGCCACCGCGCTCCGCCGCGTGCGCGCGGAGTTCCGCGGCGGAAGCGCCGCACCCCGGGCAGGCGAGCGCGCCGTTGAGGTGGCGTCGGCACGAGTGGCAGTAGTCCATGACGCCGGAAGAGTAAGTTCCTGCCGGGTAGCTTTCCTAGTCACCGCTGTGAATATTGTGTGGCGAACCGACCGTTCCACTTCGCCAGGCCGGGATCGTATGCCGGGCAAGTCCCTCGATCCCGGCGAAACCGGCCCCGGGATCCGCGCCGAAAGCGGTGTCGAAAGCAGTGTCGAAACCGTTATGCGTTCGACCCATTGACACTCCCCGCACCCCGTCCTTACTGTCACGCCAGCATTTCGAACGTGTGACGAAATTTCGAACACACCGTATCGGGCCGACGAGACAAGCAGACAACGACGCAGCAAGGGGCAACTGCCGTGCGCATCACCGGAATCAGCACCCACGTGGTCGGGACGCCGTGGCGCAACCTGACCTACGTCCAGGTGCACACCGACGAAGGGATCACGGGAGTCGGCGAGACCCGGATGCTGGGCCACACCGACGCACTGATCGGCTATCTGCGGGAGGCGGAGGCCAATCACATTCTGGGCTCCGACCCGTTCGCGGTGGAAGACCTCGTGCGCCGCATGAAGTACGGCGACTACGGCCGGGCCGGCGAGATCGTGATGTCGGGCATCGCGGTCGTCGAGATGGCCTGCTGGGACATCAAGGGCAAGGCGCTGGGAGTTCCCGTCTGGCAGCTGCTGGGCGGCAAGGTGACGGACAAGGTCAAGGCGTACGCCAACGGCTGGTACACGACCGAGCGGACCCCGGAGGCGTACCACAAGGCGGCCCAGGGCGTGATGGAGCGCGGGTACCGGGCGCTCAAGATCGACCCCTTCGGCACCGGGCACTTCGAGCTGGACCACCAGCAGACCCTCTACGCCGTCTCCCTCATCGAGGCCGTCCGCGACGCCATCGGGCCCGAGGCGGAGCTGATGCTGGAGATGCACGGCCGCTTCTCCCCCGCCACCGCGGTGCGCCTGGCCAAGGAGCTGGCGCCGTTCAACCCGGCCTGGCTGGAGGAGCCGTGCCCGCCGGAGAACCTCAAGGCGCTGGAGAAGGTCGCCGCGAAGGTCGACATCCCCGTCGCCACCGGTGAGCGCATCCACGACCGCATCGAGTTCCGCGAGCTGTTCGACAGCCAGGCCGTCGACATCATCCAGCCCGACGTCGGCCACATCGGCGGCATCTGGGAGACCCGGAAGCTCGCGGCGACCGCCGAGACGCACTACATGCTGGTCGCCCCGCACAACGTGGGCGGATCCGTGCTGACCGCCGCCTCCCTCCAGGTCGGCTTCACCTCCCCGAACTTCAAGATCCTGGAGCACTTCAACGACTTCGCGGACGCGGAGATCAAGAAGGTGGTCAAGGGAGCCCCGCAGGTGGACCCGGAGGACGGCTGCTTCCACCTCTCCGACGCGCCCGGCCTCGGCGTCGAGCTGGACGTCGACGCGGCGGCCGAGTTCCCGCAGCAGCAGGCCCGCTTCGACCTGTGGGCCGAGGGCTGGGAGCAGCGCAAGCCGAAGGGCTCCAAGTGAGCACCGCGGTCGTCGTCGACGCGCCGGGCGAGCACCGGCTGACCCCGCACGAACCGCGGCATCCGGAGCCCGGCGAGGCGCTGGTGCGCGTCCACGCGGTCGGCATCTGCGGCAGCGACCGCGAGGTGTACGACGGCAACCGGCCGGAAGGGTACGTCCGCTACCCGCTCACCCCCGGCCACGAGTGGTCCGGGACCGTGCAGGCGGTCGGCGCCGGCGTCCCCGGGACGCTGGTCGGCCGCAAGGTCGTCGGTGAGGGCTTCCGCAACTGCCAGGTGTGCGAGCGCTGCCACGCGGGCGAGACCACCCTGTGCACCGCCGGGTACGAGGAGACCGGCTTCACCCAGCCGGGGGCGATGGCCACCACGCTCACCCTGCCCGCCCGCCTGCTGCACGTGCTGCCGGACGACGCCGACCTGACGGCGGCCGCCCTGCTGGAGCCCGCCGCCTGCATCGCGGCCGCCGCCATCAAGGCGAACGCGCTGCCGGCCGAGCGGGTGGCGGTGGTCGGCACCGGCACCCTCGGGATGTTCGCCGTGCAGTTCCTGAGGGCGAACTCGCCGGCCGAGCTGCTGGTGGTGGGCACCCGGCCCGACCGGGCCGAGCTGTCGCGGCGGTTCGGGGCCACCGACTTCCGCACCCGCGACCAGCAGCTGCCCGACGACTTCGACGTCGTCGTCGAGACCGCCGGGTCGGCGTCCGCGGCGCGCACCGCCGCCGGGCTGCTCCGGCGCGGCGGCCGCCTGGTGCTGACCGGGATCCCGGCGCCGGGCGCGGACGGCCTGGACCCGACGGACCTGGTGGTGCGGCAGCTGGAGGTGGCGACCGTCTTCGGCGCGCCGCCGGACGCCTGGGCGCACACGGTGCGGATGTTCGGGGCCGGACTGCTCGATCCGCTGCCGCTGGTCACGCACGAGCTGCCGCTGGACCGGTTCCCGGAGGGCATCGAGCTGGTCGGGTCCGGCGATCCGGGGGTCGGCAAGGTACTGCTCCGCCCCTAGCCGTACGCCGGTACGGGGGCGACCTGACGGCCCCCGTACCGGCGTACACCCGGCCTTCCGTACCCAGTCGTACCCAAAGCCGCGAACTTCGTCCGAAATACCGAACACAAAGGACAGCTTGTGACCACCGACGCTTCCGCCACGGCAGCCCGCAGGCCGGGTGAGCCGGCGCTCACCGCCCTCGGCCTGGGCGCGCCCGCCCTCGACCCCGCCGACGCCTCGCCGCACACCTTCCCCGGCGGCGGCCGCTGGCGCACCGAGATCCCCTCGTGCGAGGGCCCGGAGGCGCTGGCCGTCGTACTCAAGGAGGCCTCGCGCCTCGACGTGCCGATCCACCGGATCAGCCAGGGCAGCGGCGTGTGGATGCTGACCGACGCCGAGATCACCGAGATGGTCGAGGCCACCGGCGAGCGGGACATCGAGCTGTGCCTGTTCACCGGCCCGCGCGGCACCTGGGACATCGGCGGCTCGGTGCGCTCCGACTCGCGGGGGGCCGGACTGCGCGCACGCGGGCACGACGCCGTCGCCGGCTGTGTCGAGGACGCCGTACGGGCGACGGAGCTGGGCGTGAAGTGCCTGCTCGTCGCGGACGAGGGCGTGCTGTGGACGCTGCACCGGGCGCGCGCCGCCGGGGTCATCCCGGCGGACACCACCCTGAAGGTCTCCGCGCTCATCGGGCCGGTCAACCCGGCCAGTTACGCGGTCTACGAGCGGCTGGGCGCCGACTCCCTGAACGTGCCCAGCGACCTGACGCTCGATCACCTCACCGAGATCCGGCGGGTCTCCGCCGCCCCGATGGACATGTACATCGAAGCCCCCGACGACCTCGGCGGCTACATCCGGATGTACGAGGTCGCCGAGCTGATCCGGCGCGGCGCACCGCTCTACCTGAAGTTCGGCCTGTCCAGGACGCCCGGCATCTACCCGTACGGCGCCCACCTGCGGGATCTGACCCTGGACACCGCCCGGGAGCGGGTGCGGCGCGGCCGGCTCGCTCTCGACCTGCTCACCCGGCACGGCGCGGACGGCGACATGGCGCCGCTCGGCTCCCGGCTGCCCGGCCCGCTGAACCGCTTCCCCACCGAAGCCTGACCCCTCTCAACGACGAGAAGAACAAGGACTGATCGCCATGCGTACTCGCAGAGCCGCACTCGCCGCCATGGCCGGAGCCGCCTCCCTCGCCCTCACCCTGACCGCCTGCGGGCAGAACAGCGAGGGCGGCAGCAAGGAGGACAAGGGCAGCGCCAAGGGCGGGACCATCGGCATCGCGATGCCCACCAAGTCCTCCGAGCGCTGGATCTCCGACGGCAAGAACGTCGTCAAGGACCTCCAGGCCAAGGGCTACAAGACCAAGCTGGTCTACGGCGAGGACGACCCCGACCAGCAGGTGTCGCAGATCGAGAACCTGATCACGCAGGGCGTGAAGGGCCTGATCGTCGCGGCCATCGACAACAAGTCGCTGAACAACGTGCTGCAGCAGGCCGCGGACGCCAAGATCCCGGTGATCTCCTACGACCGGCTGATCCTCGGCACGAAGAACGTCGACTACTACGCCTCCTTCGACAACACCAAGGTCGGCGAGCTGCAGGCCAACTTCATCGTCGACAAGCTCGGCCTGAAGGACGGCAAAGGCCCGTTCAACATCGAGCTGTTCGCCGGCTCCAACGACGACAACAACACCAAGTACTTCTTCAACGGCGCGATGAGCGTGCTGCAGCCGTACATCGACAAGAAGAAGCTGGTCGTCAAGTCCGGTCAGACCAACCTCACCCAGGTCACCACGCTGCGCTGGGACGGCACCACCGCCCAGAAGCGCATGGAGGACATCCTGACGTCCTCGTACAAGTCCGGCCGGGTCGACGCGGTGCTCTCGCCCTACGACGGCATCTCCATCGGCATCCTGTCCGCGCTGAAGTCGGACGGCTACGGCTCCAAGAGCAAGCCGCTGCCGGTCATCACCGGCCAGGACGCGGAGCTGGCCTCGGTGAAGTCGATCATCGCCGGTGAGCAGACGCAGACCGTCTACAAGGACCTCCGCAAGCTCGCCGAGGTCGCCGCGACCATGGTCGACGACGTCCTCAACGGCAAGAAGCCCGAGGTCAACGACACCAAGACGTACGACAACGGCACCAAGGTCGTCCCGGCCTACCTGCTGCAGCCGGTGAGCGTCGACAAGAGCAACTACACCAAGGAGCTCGTCGACACCGGCTACTACACGGCGGACGAGCTCAAGTAGCCCCTCGTCGTCGAAGGCCGGCCATTCCGCCGGCCGTTCCCACGGCCGTTCCTGCGGCCGTTCCTACGGGCTGAAAGGGCACGACCATGGCGGGACCCGTCCTGGAAATGCGCTCGATCGTCAAGACCTTTCCCGGTGTGAAGGCGCTGTCGGACGTCACTCTGACGGTCCGTCAGGGCGATGTCCATGCCATCTGCGGTGAGAACGGCGCCGGGAAGTCCACCTTGATGAAGGTGCTCTCCGGCGTCCATCCGCACGGCAGTTACGAGGGCGAGATCCTCTTCGAGGGAGAGGTCTGCGAGTTCAAGGACATCCGGGCCAGCGAGCACCGGGGCATCGTGATCATCCACCAGGAGCTGGCGCTGGTGCCGTTCCTGTCGATCGCGGAGAACATCTTCCTCGGCAACGAGCACGCCTCCGCGGGGTTCATCAACTGGAACGAGACGCTCAGGCACGCCACCGAGGTGCTGCGCCGGGTCGGTCTGACCGACCACCCGGAGACCCGGATCGCCGACATCGGCGTGGGCAAGCAGCAGCTGGTGGAGATCGCCAAGGCGCTGTCCAAGAAGGTGAAGCTGCTCATCCTCGACGAGCCGACCGCGGCGCTGAACGACGAGGACAGCGGCAAACTCCTCGATCTCATCCTGGAGTTGAAGAAGCAGGGCATCACCTCGATCATCATCTCCCACAAGCTGAACGAGATCCGGCGGGTCGCCGACTCGGTGACGATCCTGCGCGACGGCCGGTCCATCGAGACCCTCGACGTCAACGCGCCGGAGACCACCGAGGACCGCATCATCTCCGGCATGGTCGGCCGCGACCTCGACCACCGTTTCCCCGAGCGCACGCCGCACGAGGCGGAGGCGGGCGCGGCCCCGGCGCTGGAGATCCGCAACTGGACCGTGCTGCACCCCATCGACCAGCACCGCAAGGTCGTCGACGACGTGTCGATCAGCGTGCGGCGCGGGGAGATCGTCGGCATCGCGGGCCTGATGGGCGCCGGCCGCACCGAACTGGCGATGAGCGTCTTCGGACGCGCCTACGGCCGGTACGCGGGCGGCACGGTCCTGAAGGACGGGCGGGAGATCCGTACCAAGACCGTCTCGGAGGCGGTCGGGCACGGCATCGCGTACGTCACCGAGGACCGCAAGCACTACGGCCTGAACCTCATCGACACCATCAACCGGAACATCTCGCTGACCGCCCTGGGCAAGGTGGCCCGGCGCGGGGTGGTCGACGAGCACGCGGAGCGGCAGGTCGCCGAGCGCTTCCGCAAGTCCATGAACATCAAGGCGCCGACCGTGTTCGAGCCGGTGGGCAAGCTGTCCGGCGGC
This sequence comes from Streptomyces sp. NPDC031340, assembly GCF_055569945.1. Classification (NCBI taxonomy): domain Bacteria; kingdom Bacillati; phylum Actinomycetota; class Actinomycetes; order Kitasatosporales; family Streptomycetaceae; genus Streptomyces; species Streptomyces sp. NPDC031340. Next base: position 60,814 of record NZ_JBVIIE010000047.1, on the reverse strand, counting down.
AACCAGCAGAAGGTCGTCCTCAGCAAGTGGATCTTCGCGGGTCCGGACGTGCTGATCCTGGACGAGCCCACGCGCGGCATCGACGTGGGCGCCAAGTACGAGATCTACACGGTCATCGACCGGCTGGCGGCCGAGGGCAAGGCGGTCGTCTTCATCTCCTCCGAGCTGCCCGAACTGCTCGGCATGTGCGACCGCATCTACACCATGGCCGCCGGGCGGCTCACGGGTGAGGTTCCGCGGGCGGAGGCCACGCAGGAAGTGCTGATGCGTCAGATGACGAAGGACAAAGAGGTAACCCGATGAGCACGGATGTGACGGACAAGGTCCCGGCCGCTGCACCGCCCGGGAAGGGCGGGGGCCCGGCCTCCGGCGGGGGCCTGCTGCAGCTGATGCTGAACGGCCTGCGCCGCAACATGCGCCAGTACGGCATGCTGATCGCGCTCGGCCTGATCGTCGTGCTGTTCCAGGTGTGGACCGGCGGCGACCTGCTGCTGCCGCGCAACGTCTCCAACCTGGTGCTGCAGAACAGCTACATCCTGATCCTCGCGATCGGCATGATGCTGGTGATCATCGCGGGGCACATCGACCTGTCGGTCGGTTCGCTGACCGCGTTCGTGGGCGCCTTCGCGGCGGTGCTGACGGTCCAGCACGACGTGGCCTGGCCGGTGGCGCTGGTGCTGTCGCTGCTGGTGGGCGCGGTCGCGGGCTCGGTGCAGGGCTTCCTGATCGCCTATCTGGGCATACCGTCGTTCATCGTGACCCTGGCGGGCATGCTGCTCTTCCGCGGTCTGACGGAGATCTTCCTGGCGGGCCAGACCCTCGGCCCGTTCCCGGAGGGCCTGCAGAAGCTCGGCAACGGCTTCCTGCCGGAGGTCGGCCCGAACACCAACTACCACAACCTGACCCTGCTCCTCGGCATCGCGCTGCTGGCCTTCGCGATCTACCAGGAGGTCCGGGACCGCAGGCGGGAGCAGGAGTTCTCGCTGGACGTGCTGCCGCGCAACGCCTTCCTGCTGAAGCTGACCGCCATCGCGGCGGCGATCCTCGCCGTCACGATGCTGCTCGCCAGCTACCAGGGCGCGCCGATCATCCTGATCGTCCTGGGCGTGCTGGTGGTCGGCTACGGCTACGTCATGCGCAACGCCGTCTTCGGCCGCCACATCTACGCCATCGGCGGCAACCTGCCGGCGGCCAAGCTGTCCGGCGTGAAGGACAAGAAGGTCACCTTCTACGTCTTCCTGAACATGGGCGTGCTCGCGGCCCTGGCGGGTCTGGTGGTCGCCGCCCGCCTGAACGCGGCATCACCGAAAGCGGGCCTGAACTTCGAACTCGAGGCCATCGCCTCGTCGTTCATCGGTGGCGCGTCCATGAGCGGCGGTGTGGGCACCGTCCTCGGCGCGATCATCGGCGGTCTCGTCCTCGGCGTGCTGAACAACGGCATGAACCTCCTGAGCGTCGGCACCGACTGGCAGCAGGTCATCAAGGGCCTGGCCCTGCTCGCGGCCGTCGGCTTCGACGTGTGGAACAAGCGCAAGTCCGGTTCGTAAGTCAGCTCGGGCCCCGCCGGAAGGCGGGGCCCCACCCATTACGGGAGCCGCACATGGAACTGAACAGACGCACAGTGATCGCCGGCGCCGCGGCGGCGGGGGTCGCCGCGACCGCCCTCGGCGCGGGCAGCGCACAGGCCGCCTCGGGCGGCCGCAAGCCCGTGAAGACGCTCTTCGGCAAGCTCGCCGACGGCACCAAGGTCCACCTCTGGTCGCTGGAGAACGGCGGTACCAGGCTGGGGGTCCTCTCCTACGGCGGCATCGTCCACTCCCTGGAGATCCCGGACCGGCACGGCCGTTACGCCAACGTCTCCCTCGGCTTCGACAACCTCGCGGACTACGTCGCCTCCAGCCCGTACTTCGGCGCCCTCATCGGGCGGTACGGCAACCGCATCGCCAAGGGGCAGTTCACCCTGGACGGCACCGCCTACCAGCTGTCGGTGAACGACGGCGACAACAGCCTGCACGGCGGCGCCAAGGGCTTCGACAAGCGCGTGTGGGACGTGGAGCCGTTCGCCGAGGGCTCCGACGTCGGCCTGCGCCTGCACTACACCAGCGTCGACGGCGAGATGGGCTACCCGGGCACGCTGCGGGCGACGGTGGCGTACACCCTCACCCGGCACGGCGACTGGCGCATCGACTACGAGGCCACCACCGACAAGGCCACGGTCGTCAACCTCACCAGCCACGTCTACTGGAACCTCGCCGGCGAGGGCAGCGGCACGATCGAGGACCACGAGCTCACGATCGCCGGCTCCCGCTACACGCCCACCGACTCGGGGCTGATCCCGACCGGCGAGCTGGCGAAGGTCTCCGGCACCCCCTTCGACTTCCGCAAGGGCAAGCCGATCGGCCGGGACATCCGCGCGGGCCACGAGCAGCAGGTCATGGCGAAGGGCTACGACCACAACTGGGTCCTGGACAAGGGGATCACGGAGCGGCCCGAGCACGTCGCGACGCTGCGCGACCCGCGCTCCGGCCGCACCCTGCGGATCGCCACCGACCAGCCGGGCCTGCAGTTCTACTCGGGCAACTTCCTCGACGGCACCCTGGTCGGCACCTCCGGCCGCGTCTACCGGCAGGGCGACGCGCTGTGCCTGGAGACGCAGCACTTCCCGGACGCGCCGAACCACGCGAACTTCCCGTCGACGGTGCTGCGGCCGGGGCAGACGTACCGGACGACGACCGTCCACTCGTTCGGCCGCTGACCGGTCCGGACCGTCGCGCACAATCTCTTCACACGGGTTGAACAACACCCGCTGAGGCCCCGTATGTATGGGTGGCCCGCGCTCCCCCGCGCGGGCCACCCAATGACGACGGACCCTGGAAGTCCCCGCCAGGGCCCGCCCCATACGGAGGTTCCATGGCCGACAACGTCACCTCGTTGTTCCGCAGCACCGCGGCGCACAGCCCGTCGATGGCGGCGCTGACGCGGGAGGGCGGCGACGGGGCCGGGCCGGTCGACTTCTGTATCCCCTGCAACCCCTACTTCCCCACCCCGGCCATGTTCGAGGAGATGGCGGCGCGGCTGCGCGACATCATCACGTACTACCCGAGCAGCGCCGACACGATCACCGCCGAACTGTGCAGCCTGCTCCAGCTTCCGCCGCAGTGCGTGGCGATGGGCAACGGCTCGACCGAGCTGATCACCTGGATCGACCACCTGCTGGTCCGTGAGTCCCTCGCCATCCCCGTCCCCACCTTCGGCCGCTGGACCGACCAGCCGATGGAGACCGGCAAGCGGGTCGACATGTTCCCGCTCCAGGAGGCGAACGGCTTCGCCCTGGACCTCGCGCAGTACGCCGAGTTCATCCGGTCCCGCGGCACCCGCGTCGCGGTCGTCTGCAACCCCAACAACCCCGACGGCGGCTTCCTGCACCGGCAGTCGGTCGTGCAGTTCATGGACGCGATGGCGGACCTGGACCTGGTGGTGATCGACGAGTCGTTCCTGGAGTTCGCGGACGCCGAGGTGGAACCGTCCGTCGTCCAGGAGGCGATGCTCCGCCCGAACGTGGTGGTGCTGCGCAGCCTGGGCAAGAACTTCGGCCTGCACGGCATCCGCTTCGGCTACCTCGTCGCCAACCCGGCGCTGGCGGGCCGCGTCCGCTCCATGCTGCCCAAGTGGAACCTCAACTCCTTCGCCGAGCACGTGGTGTTCATGCTGAAGGAGCACGGCGCCGAGTACGCGCAGAGCCTGCAGCAGGTCCGCCGCGACCGCCTCGACATGGCGACCCAGCTCGCCACGCTCCCCGGCCTCACGGTCTACCCCTCGCAGGGGAACTTCCTCTTCGTGCGCCTTCCCGTGGGCGCCGAGGGCACCGTGGTCCGGGACCGGATGCTCACCGAGCACCGGATCCTGGTCCGCGAGTGCGGCAACAAGATCGGCTCGTCCAGTCGCTTCCTGAGACTCGTGGTGCGCCCCCAGGTGGACGTGCGTCGCCTGGTGTCCGGCCTGGAGCAGGTGCTCTACGGGACCAGGAGGGGAGCCGCCGTGCCCGAGCTGGGCCCCGGGACCGGCTACAGCTCGGGCACGGCGGCCGTGGACCGGCTGGTCAGCGCCACCAACGGGGCCGGCCTGCAGGGCCTCGCCGCTCAGGCCGTCGGCGCCGGGATGCCGGGGCTCCCGGCCGCCCCGGCCGCCCCGGCCATCGGCACCGGCATGCCGTTGCCCGCCGCGGCCCAGGCAGGGCCGTCGAACGGCGCGGTCCCGGCGGGGCCGTCGAACGGCGCCGGGATGCCGATGCCTGCGGTGGCCGAGCTGGGCCCCCAGCCGCTCGGAATCCCGCCCCAGCCCCCGGCCCAGCCCCCGGCCCCGGCTCCTGTGCCGGCCCCTGCCCCGGCTCCGGCGCCGTTGCCCGCCCCGGCCCCGATGAGCGCCCCGTTCCCGGCCCCGATGACGGGCCCGACCCCGCCCGGCGTCCCGGCCCGCGGCGGCCTCACCGCCGCCCAGGTCCGCGGCACCACCGGCCCGGGCCTCGCCCCGGCCCCGGCCCCGGCTGTCGGCTGGCCCAGCGCCCAGAACTGGCCGAACGCGGCGGGGATGGGGCAGGCGGGGTGACCCCGGTCGCGGGGTGATCCGGTCACGGCTGTGATCCGGCCGCCGGGTGGCCCGGTCACGGCTGTGATCGGCCGCGGCTGTGCCCCGGTCACGGCTGTGCCCCAGCCGGTCGGCGGCGTCTCCGACGAATGAGGCTCGGGCCACGACACGAAACGCCGTGCCGCCGACGTCGTTGATCCCGTCATGAGCCAAGGACCAGCACCTCGCCTCCTGTCCGACGAAGCCCTCTCCAGCCTGCTCGCGGGGCAGCAGTTCGGCACGCTCGCCACCGTCAAGCGCAGCGGCCACCCGCACCTGACCACCATGCTGTACAGGTGGGACCCCGAGACCCGCACGGTGCGGTTCTCGACGACCGCCGACCGGGTCAAGGTCGGGCACCTGCGGCGCAACCCGCGCGCGGCGCTGCATGTCCAGGGCGGCGACGTCTGGTCGTTCGCGGTCGCCGAGGGCGAGGCCGAGGTCTCCGAGAGCACGACAGCTCCCGGAGACGCCGTCGGGCGGGAACTGCTCGAGATGATCCCGCGAGCCGCGAAGCCGGAGGACGAAGCCGCGTTCCTGGAGCAGATGGTCGCCGAGCGCCGGGTGGTCATCCGCTTGAAGGTGGGCCGCTTGTACGGCACGGCCCTCGACATCACCGGCTAGCCCCAGGCCGTCCCCGTTCCTCCACGGTTCAACTCCACTACGACGTATTTCGTCGAAGTAGACTTAGACAGAATCACTCGGTCGACGTGGAGGAGGGCCAGTGAGGAAGAGCCTGCCGGCCAAGCCGGACGACGTGGTCGACCGGGACCGGGAGTGGGATCTGCTCGCGGAGTTCCTCACCGACCCTGATCCGGCCATGCGGCTGGGAATCGTGTCGGGGCGGCGACGGCACGGCAAGTCGTACCTGCTGCAGGCCCTGTCCGAGCAGGTCGGCGGCCTGTACGTCACCGCGGTCCGGGAGGAGGGGCGGCTGCCCGCGATCCAGCGGTTCAGCGACGCGGTCGCGGCACACGCCGGTCTGCGGCCGGGAAGCCTGCGACTGACCGACTGGCGTGACGTCCTGTCCAGCGCTCTCGACGTGACCGCCCGCTCGTCGCATCCGCTCCTGGTCATCGACGAGCTGCCGTACCTGCTCCAGCACTCACCGGAGATCCCGGGACTGCTGCAACAGCTCTACGACGAACGCCAGCGGGGTGCCCGGCCCGGCGCCGGGCCGGGTCCGCGACTGATCCTGTGCGGCTCGGCGATGAGCGTCATGCACGAACTGCTCTCGGGGACGAAGCCACTGCGGGGGCGTGCCGTGGTCGATCTGCGGCTGGGCGCCTTCGGCTACCGGAACAGCAGGGCCTTCTGGCGGATCGCCGACCCGCTGACCGCGCTGAGGGTGCACGCGGTCCTCGGCGGCGCCCCCGGCTACCGGCCGGTGGCCGCCCGACCGCATCCGGACGACGGCTTCGACACCTGGCTCACCCGGACCCTGCTCGACCCGGGGCGGGCGGTGTATTCGCGCACCGAGACGGAATACCTGCTGCGTGAGGACCCGAGGATCACTCAGCACACCCTGTACTACGACATCCTCACGGCGATCGCGCGGGGCGCCACCACCCCCAGCAAGATCGGCGCCGCCCTGGAGCGCCCGCGCAACGCCGTCGCCCACCCCCTCGGAGTACTGGAATCCACCGGGTACATCCGGCGGGAACAGGACATCCTCCGCTCCCGGCACCCCGTCATCACGATCGCCGACCCGGTCATCCGCTTCAACCAGCTCATCACCCTGCCGCAGGCCGCCGCCGTGGAGCAGGGTTTCGCCGAGCAGGTGTGGCAGCAGTCCGTTCCGACCTTCAACTCCAAGATCCTCGGACCGCACTTCGAGGACCTGGCCCGCGACTTCACCCGTCGTTACGGCCACACCCTGTTGCCGGGTGAGCTGCCCGGCCCGGTCGGCACCACCGAGGTCGCCGACCAGGCTGCCCGCACGAAACACGAGGTCGATGTCATCGCCCTGGCCGCGGGCGAGCGCCCGCAGTCTCCCCGGGCGAGGATCGCGCTGCTGGGCGAGGCCAAGGCGACCGCCGCCCGCCATGGAACCGGTGACCTGGAGCGCCTGGAACGCATCCGCGCCCTGCTCGCGGACCAGGGCTACGACACCGGGGCCTCCACGCTGGCCCTGTACTCCCTGCACGGCTTCCACCCCGACCTGACCGACCTGGCCGACCGCCGCGACGACGTCCTCCTGGTGGACCTGGCCACCCTCTACGGCGACTGAGACCAAGAGCGGTCAGCCCGGCTCAGGGCCCGCCGCCCGGCAGGTCGACCTCGGCGCGGACGGTCTTGCCGGGTGGGCGATCCCGCACCTCCCAGTGGTCGGCGAGCGCGGCGACGAGTGCGAGGCCGCGGCCGTCGTCGTCGAGGGGGTCGGGCATACGTACGGCGCCGGGGGCCGGGGGACGTCGTTCGGTGAGCGTGTCGGTGACTTCGACGCGGAGGCGGTCCGCGGTGAGGTCCAGCCGCAGCTCGAAGTCCCGTCCGGGCACCCGGCCGTGCGTGACCGCGTTGGCCGCCAGTTCGGCGACGATCACCGCGACGGCGTCGGACGCGTTCGAGCCGTGCGGGACGCCCCAGGCGTCCAGTTGATGCAGGGCGAGGCGCCGGGCGAGCCGGGCGCCGCGCGGAGTGGCGCTGAGTCGCTGCGCGAACGTACGTACGGTGACCGGCGGTTGGGGCGTGGGTGGTGCTGTCATGCGCCCAATCTGGCGGCATGGGCGGGCAGTTCTCCAGCTCAACGCCGTGTACGCCGGGGCAGAGTACACGGTCACAGACTGGACAGTACCGGTCACCTTTCGTGACCATGGGTGCGGGAGGTGACCGAGCGTGGTCGATGAGCCGGAGTCGTCGGACAGCATGCGGACGTTCGGAGCGGTTGTCCAGGCCCTGCGGGAACATGTGGGCCTGAGCCGCGAGGAGTTCGCGGAGCAGGTGCGGTACTCGAAGCACACGGTGGCTTCGGTGGAGCTGGGCAGACGCATGCCGGACCCGGCGTTCGTCGAGCGGGCGGAGGAGGTACTGGGGAACACCGGCGCGTTACGGCGGGCCGCCTGCCACCTGGCCCGCCAGCCGGGGTTGGCGGCATGGTTCCGGCAGTGGGCCCGACTGGAACGGGAGGCGATCACGCTCTACACGTACGAGTGCCGGATGATTCCGGGACTGGTGCAGACGGAGGCGTACGCCCGGGTCCTGTTCTCGCACCAGCTTCCCCCTCTGGACGACGCCCAGATCGAAGAGCGGTGGGCTGCCCGCGCAGACCGACAACGATTGCTCAAGGAGCGCCCCAACACGGCGTTCAGCTTCATCCTCGAAGAGCATGTGCTGCTGAGGCGCACAGGCGGGTTGGAGGTGACACGGAGCCTCATCGACCACATGCTCGGGATCATCGAGCGACGGAACGTCGAAGTGCAGATCATGCCGCTGACACAGGGCTCACACGCCGGGGTGGCTGGCCCGATGCAACTGCTGGAGACTCCCGAGAACAGGTGGTTCGCCTACAACGAAGGCCAACGCGGCGGCATGTTGATTGCCGACCCGAAGGAGATCAGCGTGCTCCAGAGGCGGTATGCCAGGATGCGTTCACAGGCTCTCACCCTCGAAGACTCCGTGAGCCTGTTGAATCGGATGCGAGGAGCCTTATGACCATCGGTGAACTGACCTGGCTCAAGTCGAGCTACAGCAGCAGCGGTGACGGCGACTGCATAGAGGTCGCCCTCACCCCCGCCACCATCCACGTCCGGGACTCCAAGGACCGCCAGGGAGCGCGCCTCGCGCTCTCCCCCGCCGCCTGGGCCGCGTTCGTCGCGCACGTCGAAATACCCTGACGCACAAGTTACTTGACGGGGCGTCACTTTACCTGACTGACAGCTCACCGACAGCATCCCTCCCTAGGGTGCCGTGTCCATGACAGACACCTCTGAGCCCGTGATCGGGCGCCGCACCGTACTGATCGCCACGGGGGCCACCGCGGCCACGCTGGCCGTTGCCGCCGCCGTGCCCGGAGCTTCCGCCGTCGCGGAGGGCGACGACGCCGTGCCCGTCGCCGCCGCGGCCGTCTGCACCCTCACGAAGGAGATGACCGAAGGCCCCTACTACCTCGACGGACAGTTCGTCCGCTCGGACGTCACCGAAGGCAAGGCGGGCATCCCGCTCAAGCTGAAGCTCACCGTCGTCGACGACGACACCTGCGTCCCGCTCTCCGGCGCGCTCGTCGAGATCTGGCACTGCGACGCGCTCGGCGAGTACTCCGGCTACGTCGGCAACAACGGGCACAACGAGCCCGACGACGGCACCTTCCTGCGCGGCGGCGTGCTGACCGACTCCGGCGGCGTCGCGAACATCACCACGATCTACCCCGGCTGGTACCGCGGGCGCTGCGTGCACATCCACGTCAAGGTGCACACGGGCGTCACGCTCACCTCCGACGGCTCGTTCACCGGCGGCCAGGAGATCCACACCGGGCAGTTGTTCATCGACGAGTCGATCACGACCAAGGTCGCCGCGATCTCGCCGTACTCGACCAACACCGTCACCCGCACCACCCTCGCCCAGGACGGCATCTACGACGACGGAGGCGCCTCCTCCGGCCTCCTGACGATGACCGCGCTCGGCAGTTCGACCTCCGCTGGTTACACCGGAACGCTGACCCTCGGCGTCGAGCAGGGCTGACCCCGGTTCGTCACGCGGTGACGGGCTGCCGTTCCGCGGCGGGCTCGGTCCGCGTCCGCCGCTCCTCGAGGTGGGCGCGGACCGAGTACGCCAGGGCGGCGGCCCACAGCGCGCACAGGACGGCGTAGACGGACGTGACGGCCGTGCCGGGCAGGTCGAGCCAGCCGCCGGCGAGCAGCGTGCGGGCGTTGAGCAGGACGATCAGGCCGCCCACCGTCGAGCCCAGGACGCGCGGGGCGACGAAGCGGGCGAGCCAGGCGGCGACCGGGGCGATGACCATGCCGCCGATCAGGAAGGCGAGCACCCAGGACCAGTCGACGCCGTGGGAGCCGAGGGAGAACAGGAACCCCAGGCTCGCGGCCACGGCGACCAGCGCCTTGCTCGCGTCGACGGAGCCGACCACCTTGCGCGGCTCCAGCCGGCCGCTGGCCAGCAGCGCGGGCGTGCCGATGAGCCCCCAGCCGCCCCCTCCGGTGGCGCCGAGGAACCCGGCGACCAGGCCGACCGGCACCAGGAACCGCTTGCCGAGGGGGCGGCCGAGCCGGTGACGGGAGAACCCGCGCACGGTGAAGTGCCAGGTGACGCAGCAGCCCAGGACGAGCAGGATCACCGCCATCACCGGCGCCGCCAGCGCCGTCGACATGCCCGACAGCACCGTCGCTCCCACGAACGCCCCCACCGCCCCCGGGACGCCGATCCGGGCGACGACCTTCCAGTCGACGTTGCCGAAGCGGGCGTGCGAGGCGCCGGAGACCAGGCCGGTGCCGATCTGCGCGAAGTGGACGACGGCCGACGCGGCGGCCGGGCTGGTGCCCAGGGCCAGCAGCAGCACCGTCGAGATGACCCCGTGCGCCATGCCGAGGCTGCCGTCCACGAGCTGGGCGCCCAGGCCCGCGAGGGCGAGCAGTAGCAGCGTCTGCATGGGCGGTCCCGCCTTCCCTGGGTTTCCTACCGGGTGGGTAGGGATGAACAGAGCGGGACGCTAGGGCACCAACCTGAGGGAACGCTGAGAGTCGCTGTGGACGCCGTGGTCCCTACGGGTTCCCATAGGCTCCTACGGGTTCCCATAGGCTCCTACGGGTTCTCCCAGGCCGCCGGTTCCGCCGCCAGTCGCTTCACCGGTTCCGGCAGCGCGTTCGCCGCGAGGTCGGCGATGGTGACGCCCTCCAGGATGCGGCGGACGTTGGCGCGCAGCGCGATCCACAGCGGCAGCAGCGGCTCGGCGGAACCGGCGTAGGACAGGCCGGTCGGGCGGACCCCGCGCACGGACACGATGGGGCCGTCGACCGCGCGGATCACGTCCGCGACCGTGATCGCCGAGGCCGCCCGGGCCAGCCGGTAACCCCCGCCTCCGCCGCGCCGGCTGTCGACGACGCCGGCGCGGCGGAGGTCCCCGAGGATGCCCTCCAGGAACTTGTGCGGGATCTCCTGGGCGGCGGCGACGGCCTCGGCCTTCACCGGGGCGTCCTCGCACTGCCGCACGGCGAGCTCCAGTACCGCCCGTACCGCGTAGTCCGCCCGTGCCGAGATCCTCATGCGCCCATTGTGCTGGGTCAGGCCAGGCGGATCACGTTCCAGGACAGCGGCTCCAGTACGGCGGTGAGCTTGCCGTCCCGCAGGGCGGTGCCCTCGACGGCGTGCGGGGTGACGCGTTCGGGGTCGTCGAGGGTGTTGCGCGCGTCCGGGTCGGCGTCCGCGAGGGCGCTGTGCTCGACGACGGACGTCAGGTCGAGTCCGGCGAGGGCGACTTCGAGCGGCAGCGGTCCGGTGCGGTCGCGGTTGACGGCGAAGACGGTGACCGTGCCGTCCTCGGCGCGCACGGCGGTGGCGTGCAGCAGGGCGGTCTCGCCGTACTTCTGCGTCTCGTACGTCGGCGAGTCCACGCGGACGTCGAGGACCTGCCCGCGGCCGTACCGGGAGGCCTGGGCGAAGGGGAAGAAGGTGGTCTGGCGCCAGGCGGGGCCGCCGGGCTCGGTCATGATCGGGGCGATGACGTTGACGAGCTGGGCGAGGCAGGCGACCGTGACCCGGTCGGCGTGCCGGAGCAGCGCGATCAGCAGCGAGCCGAAGACGACGGCGTCGGTGACGCTGTAGTTGTCCTCCAGCAGGCGCGGCGCCTCGGGCCAGTCGTCCTGCTCGAACGTGCCCTCCTGCTCCTGCCAGCGGGAGAGGTACCAGACGTTCCACTCGTCGAAGGAGAGGTTGATCCGCTTCTTCGACTTCAGGCGGGCGCCGATGTGGTCGCAGGTCGCGACGACGTTCTCGATGAAGGACTCCATGTCGACGGCGGAGGCGAGGAAGGAGTCCACGTCCCCGTCGACGGGCTCGTAGTAGGCGTGCAGGGAGATGTAGTCGACGAGGTCGTACGTCTCCTGCAGCACCGTCGCCTCCCAGGCGGCGAAGGTGGGCATGGACTGGCTGGAGGAGCCGCAGGCGACCAGTTCGACGCCGGGGTCCTGCTGGCGCATGGCGCGGGCGGTCTCGGCGGCGGCCCGGCCGTACTCCTCGGCGGTCTTGTGGCCGGTCTGCCAGGGGCCGTCCATCTCGTTGCCCAGGCACCACAGGCGGATGCCGAAGGGGTCCTTGTCGCCGTGCGCGACCCGCAGGTCGGACAGGGCGGTGCCGCCGGGGTGGTTGGCGTACTCCTGGAGTTCGAGCGCCTCGGCGACGCCGCGGGTGCCCAGGTTGACGGCCATCATCGGCTCGGCCTGCGGGCCGACCTTGCGCAGGAAGCCGATGTACTCGGACAGGCCGAAGCGGTTGGTCTCCGTCGAGTGCCAGGCGAGGTCGAGGCGGCGGGGGCGGCTGTCGGCCGGGCCGACGGAGTCCTCCCACTTGTAGCCGGAGACGAAGTTGCCGCCGGGGTAGCGCACGGCGGTGACGCCGAGTTCGCGGACCAGGTCGAGCACGTCCCCGCGCAGGCCCGCCTCGTCGGCGGTGGGGTGGCCCGGTTCGAAGATTCCGGTGTAGACGCAGCGGCCGAGGTGTTCGACGAAGGATCCGAAGAGCCGGGGGTCGACCTCGCCGACAGTGAAGGCGGGGTCGAGGGTGAAGCGGGCGGTGCTCTCGGTCATGGGTGCCTTTCGGGAGGGAGGTTGAGCGGGTTGGGCGGGTTGGGTGCGGGGTTGAACGGGAGCTGGGCGGGGTCGCAAGGGGGTGAACGGGGTTGGCCCGAGGACCTGTTGGTGACGGTGCGGCAGGACGGAGGAGTACGGCTCCGCGCGGGCGGCCCGCCCGTCCGCGACGGGCGGGAGCGGAATCGCGCCGTAGTGGGGACCGGCGCCGGCGGAGCGCGCTTCCGCGGCGCGGGACCGGCGTCCTGCCGCGCCCGCGGCGAGGGCGCCGGCCCCGCCGGCCGGTGCGGCGACGCCGAAGCCGCACGCGGCGAGCAGCCCTCGGCGTCCGCCCGCGAGGTGCCTGCGGTTCGGGGCGGATCGTCCCATGCCTCCCACTACCACCGTTCGAAATGTCGGCACATGCTCGTAACTTCGAACGGGACGGTATGGAGTAAGCGCTCGCCAGTCAATGGTCCGGACGGGACTTTCCAGCCACGGCGGCGTTCGCCGGGCGGCCGACGGCACCCGTTCGCATGACGGGGGCCCGACCGGCCGCGTAATCTCGAACGGCCTGCTGTGCGGCGGCGAGAGGGGGAGTCATGGACATCGCGGGCGCACGGAGGAAGGCGGCCCGGGTCTCCGCCTGGCGGCACCGCTCGCGGGAGTCCGCCAGGATGCGCGAGCTGACCGAGGGCCTCGCGTCCGCACTCCGGGCCGGACCCCGCCCGCCCGCCGACGCACGCGAGCTGTGCCGGGCGCTGTGCGCGGAGATGAGCGCGCGCCGCGGCGGGCGCCCCGTCGAACTGCGCTTCGAGCGGTTCCCCGACGAGATCGAGGTCACCGGGCTGTGGGTGGAGCTGCCTGACTTCGACCTGGTCATCGTCGAGGAGCGGGCCGAGGCGGTGCAGCAACTCGTCATCCTGGGGCACGAGTTGTGGCACATGCACGCCGGGCACGACCACCATCACCCGGCCGGTGCGGCGGCCGCGGCCGGCGCGCTGGCCGAGCGGAATGACTGGCAGGACGTCGCGCTGTCGGTCGCCGCCCGCGACGGCTCCCGCGCGGCCGACGAGGCCGCCGCCGACGACTTCGGCCACCGGCTCGCCGCCGCGCTGCGGCCGCTGCTGTCCCCGCGCCCCGCCGGCCCTCCCCCCGGCCCCCTCCAGCGGTCCCTCGGCTACCGCGACCCCCGCGGGCCGGCAGGACCGGCACGGTGACCGCCCCCCTCGTCCCGGCGGCCCTCGCCACCGCCGCGCTCGCCCCCGCCCAGGCCCAACTGGCGCTGACGCCCACGGGGTTCGTCAGCGAGTTCTACCCATCCTTCTGGTGGATCCCGGCCGGGGTGCTGACCGCCGCCCTGGCGATCAAGCTGCCCACCATCATCCGGCTGTGGGCCGACCCGATGCTGCGCGCCGTCGGCGGCCTGCTGGTGCTGGCCTGCGCGGTGTTCGTGTTCGTGGCGCCCTCGACCATCGCCCTGGTCAACCGGGTCACCGGGGTGCCGAACATCTCGGCGCCCTGGGTGTACTCGCTGCTGACCGCGTTCGGCGGATCGTGCCTGCTGCTCATCATCGCCTGGCGCAACGGACTGTCCGACCGCTCCGCGCAGACGACGCGCGCCACCCGCTGGGTCCTCGCCGTCTACTCTGGCGTGATCGCCGCGCTGTGGGTGCTGTTCGCGCTCGCCGACGCGCCCGTGGAGCGGCTGCGCGACCTGGACACGTACTACGCCGACACGCCGTACATGCGCGAGATGATCCTGCTCTATCTCCTCGCGCACACCGTGGCCACCGTGATCACCTCGGGCCTGATCTGGAACTGGGTGCGCACCGACGGGCTCGACGCCTGGCTGCGCTGGGGACTGAAGTTCCTCGGCGTGGGCTACGCCATCCAGTTGCTGTTCGACGCGGCCAAACTGACCGCCGTGGGGGCCCGTTGGGCCGGGCGCGAGCTCGACTGGCTCAGCACCGGCGTCGCGCCGCCCATCGCCTGCCTGTCCGCCATCCTCATCGCGGTCGGGTTCATCCTCCCGCACGCCGGCCAGTACCTGCACGACCGCTGGCGGGTACGGCTCGCCCACCACGAACTGCGGCCCCTGTACCTGCTGATGCGGACCGCCAACGGCAGCGGCGTCCCGTTCGTGCTGCGCTCCACTCCGGAGCTGCGGCTGATCCGCCGGGAGACGTTCATCCGCGACGTGCTGCTGCCGCTGGCCCGCCACATCGACGACGACCGGCGACGGCGGTCGTACGAGGCCGCGCTCGCCCTCGGCCACCAGCCGGGCCGGGCGAAGGCGCTCGCGTCCGCGCTGGCCATCCAGGACGCCGTCGAGGCCCGCCGCCGGCCGGACGACGGCGAGGGCGGCTGCGAACCCGGCTGCGACCCCGACACCACGGACCTGTTGCGCGAGATCGGCGCCGTCTCCCGGGCCCTGCGCCGCGGCGACGACCTGCTGGCGGTGCGCGCCCGCACCCGGGACGGCGGCGTGCGCGTGGCCGGCGGCCCGACCCCTCCCTGAGAAGGCAGAACGCGCGAAGGACTGCACGGATCACGGGGACATCTGAGAGTCTGTCGTGGTGCGGACCAACAGGGAGATGCGTCGCCTCGCCGACGCCCTCGTCGACCCCATACGCGTTCCGGTCCCCGCCGACCCCGAGGTCCTGCTCGCCGCACTCGTCGCCTCCGTCAGCGCCTGGCGCGGCCGTGAGGTCGTCGTCCACCGGGCCGTCTTCCCGCCGCACACCGCCAGCGGGCTGTGGCTGGAGCGGGACACGCACGACGACGTCGTCGTCGACCGGCGGGCCGCGCCCTGGCACCAGCTGGTGATCTTCTGCCACGAGGTGTGGCACATGAACCGCGGCGCGGCGAGCGCGGCCCGCACCGACTTCAGCCTCGCCGAGGAGCAGGAGGCCGACCGGTTCGGCATGCTGATGGGCGGCCGGCTGCGCACCTGGCTGGAGGCGTCGGCGGACTCCGTGTTCGCCGCCGGCGGCGACGACCCGCCGGACCTCGCCGGCCGTATCGGGGCCGCCCTGAACCACCGGGGGAGGCGCCGGTGAACGGCACGATCAACTACGTCAGTTGCGGCGCGCTCTGGCTCGGCCTGGTGGTCAAGGCCCCGGACCTGCTGCGCCACCGGCACGACCCGTACCTGCGGGCCATCTGCGGGGTGCTGGGCCTGGCCGGCCTCTGCTTCTTCCTCGGCGCGCCGCCCACGGTCGCGTACGTCAACGGCGTCAGCGGCGTGCCCAACCTCGCCGCGCCGCTGACGTACGCCTCCATCACCGCCTACAGCGCCGCCGCGCAGGTCCTGATCGTCTACTGGCGCGGCGGGCCGCACGTGCACCGCACCGCGCGCCGCTGGGTCGTCTGCTACGCCTTCGTGCTGCTCGGCATCGCCGTGACGTTCGCCCTCGGCGACGCGCCCGTGGAGCGCCGCACCGACCTGGACACCTATTACGCGACGACGCCCTACATCGCCGAGATGATCGTCCTGTACCTGGCCGGGCATCTCGCCGCCGCCGGCGTCACCCTGGTGTCGTCGCTGCGCTGGGCCCACGAGGTGGACGGCTGGCTGCGCGCCAGCCTGCTGACGCTGGGCGTGGGGACGCTGTGCAACGCCGGGTACAGCGTGTCCAAGCTGGTGGCCGTGGCGGCCCGCTGGAGCGGGCGGGACTGGTCGGTGATCGGCACCCGGGTCTCCCCGGCCGCCGCCGGGCTCGGCGCCCTGCTGACGGTCGTCGGCGTGCTGATCCCGCTGGCCGGGCCCCGGCTGACGGAGTGGCAGCGGTCCTGGCAGGCGTACGTGCGACTGGAACCGCTCGAACGGGAGCTGGACGGCGTCCTCACCCGCCGGGCGCTGCGGCTGCCGCGCCCGCGCCGGGCCTCCCCCATCACCCTGCTGGTGTGGCGGCAGACCAGCATCCACAACGGCCTGAGCCACCTGGACCCCTACTTCGACCGGTCCCTGTACGACCGTACGCACGACACCGCGCTGCGGGCGACCGGCGACCCGGCCCGGGCGGAGGCCACCGCGTGGGCGGCGGTCATCGCCGCCGCCGTCCGGGACGAGTCCGACCGGGTGCTGCCGGACGCCGCCGGGTGGCTGCCGGGCGCGGCGCCCGAGCCGGCCGCCCTGGTCCGCATCGCCGACGCGCTGGCCGCCTCGCCCCGCGTCTCCGCGGCCCGGGTGTGCCGGGGCGCCACCCCGACGGGCACCGCATGAGCCTCGTGGTGTACCTGGCCGCCTGCGCCCTCGCCGTCTCCTCCGGGGTGCTGTGCCGCCGGCCGCGCAGCGCCGCGTTCGACGGGCTGACCGTGTCCACCTGCGCGTCCGTGGTGCTCGGCGCCCTGGTCTTCGTCTGCTCGGCGCCGCTGACCCTGGCCGTCGTCAACGACCTCACCGGCGTCGCCAACTTCGGCGCCCCGCTGACGTACGGCATGCTCTCCGCCTACAGCTGTTCGCTGTTCGTGCTGCTGGTCAACTGGCGGGGCGGCCCGCGGGTCCGGGTCCGGCGCACGGCGCTGGGCTGCGTCGCCGCCTACGGGCTGCTGATCGCCGCCATCGTGGTGCTGTTCGCCCGGGCCGACGCGCGCGCCGAACGGCTGCGGGACCTGGACACCTACTACGCGAACACGCCGTACATGCGGGAGATGATCCTGCTGTACCTGCTCGGGCACACCGCGGCCGTCGTCGCGCTGTGCGTGGTGTGCGTGCGGTGGGGCCGTGAGGTGACCGGGCTGCTCAGGACCGGGCTGCGGCTGATCCTGGTCGGCGCGCTGCTGGACGGGGTGGGCTTCCAGCTCGCCAAGTACGCCGCCCTGGCCGCGCGGTGGACGGGCCACGACCTGGACTTCCTGTCCACGGACCTCGCCCCGCCGCTCGCCTCGCTCGGCGGGCTGGTCACCGCGGCCGGTTTCGTGCTGCCCCGGGTGCTGCCCGGCCTCGCCGCCCACTGGCACAGCCTGGGCGACCACCGGCGGCTGGGCCCGCTGTGGTCCCTGGTGCGGTCCGTGTCCACCGCGCCCGAACCGCCCGCCACCTGGTGGCAGCCGCCGCTGGCCCGGCTGCAGTGGCGGGAGGTGTCCATCCACGACGCCCTGCTGGCGCTGGCCCCCTACTTCGACGACCGGGTGCGCGAGCGGGCCCGCGCGGCGGCGGTGCGCGCGGGCCGGCCCCCGCACGAGGCGCGGGTGGCGGCGGAGGCGGCCATGGTGGCCGACGCGGCGCGCCGGGCCGCCGCGCGCGAGGAGCCGGCCGGCCCGCCGAGCGCGTACCGGCTGCACGCGACGGAGGTCCCCGGCCCGCGCGGGCTGGTGGAGCTGGCGCAGGCGCTGGCGGCGGCGCCGACCACAACTCCCGCCGTCAGCACGGTGGGCGAAGGTACCGTGAAGGCCGCCCCCGGCTGAGAGCCCGGTGGCCGAACACCCCGTGGACCGTGTGTCCCCGTCGCCGAGTGCGAGGAGCCCCATGTCGCGTAGAGCTGTCGTCATCGGTGCCGGCCTGGCCGGCATGCTGGCCGCGGCGGCGGTGTCCCCCGCCGTGGACGAGGTGATCGTCCTCGACCGCGACGACCTGCCCGAGGGGCCGGAGCACCGCAAGGGCCTTCCGCAAGGGCGCCACGCCCACCTCCTCATGGCGGGGGGTCTGGCGGCGATGGAGGAGCTGCTGCCGGGCGCGGACCTGCGGCGGCACCTGCTCGACCGCGGCGCCCGGGAGATCTCGCTCGGCCAGGACATGGTGGTGCGCACGCCCGAGGGCTGGTTCCGGCGCTGGCGCCATCCGGGGCCCCGCATGATCAGCTGCAGCCGGGCGCTGCTGGACTGGGTGGTGCGCGAGGTGGTGCGGGACCGCACCGGCGCCGACGTCCGCAAGGCCCGGGCGGCGGGGCTGCTGGGCGGCGCGCGGCGCGTCCACGGCGTCCGCGTCGAGACGGACGAGGGGGCGGCCGAGCTGGCCGCCGACCTGGTGGTGGACGCCAGCGGGCGGGGCTCACGCGTCGTCAGGTGGCTGGACGCTCTCGGCGTTTCGGGCATCCGGGAGCGGACCGTGGACGCCGGTCTGGTGAACGCCACCCGGATCTACCGCACGCCCGCGGGAGCCGAGCGGTTCCCGCTGACGATGGTGCAGCCCGATCCGTACGTCGGGCGGCCGGGGCGCAGCGGGATGGTCATGCCCATCGAGGGCGACCGCTGGATGGTCAGCCTGGGCGGCACCCGCGGCGGCGAGCCCCCGGCGGACCCGGACGGCTTCCTGCGCTACACGCTGGAGCTGCCCGACCCGATCGTGGGCCGGCTGATATCCGGCGCGGAACCCCTCACCGACATCCACCTCAGCCGCAGCACCAGCAATGTGCGGCGCTACCTGGAGAAGGCCCGGGAGTGGCCCGACGGCCTGGTCGTGCTCGGCGACGCGCTGGCCACCTTCAACCCGGCCTACGGCCAGGGCATGTCGGTGGCCGCGCTGGGCGCGCGGGTGCTGCGGGAGGAGCTGCGGCGTGCGGGGCCGACGTCGCCGGGGCTCGCCCGCCGGGTGCAGCGCGGGGTGGCCGGGCCGGTGGAGGCGGCGTGGGCCGTCGCGGTCGGCCAGGACATCTGGTACCCGGGCTCGCGGGGCGGGCGGCCGGGACCGGCCGAGCGCCTGGTCACCGCGTACTCGCGCCGCCTGACGAAGGCGGCCACCGGCTCCTACCCGGCGGCGGCCGCCCTGTGGGACGTCACCAGCCTCACCGCGGGCCCGGCCCGCCTGCTGCGCCCCGGCACCCTGCTCGCCACCCTCAACGGCCCCCTGCTGCCCCCGGCCCCCCGGCCACCGCTGTCGGAACCCGAACACAAGATCCTCCGCTCCCTGGACCACACGACGGGGTGACTTGCGGGCGGTCGCGGCGGGGGCTCGGGCCGCGCGGGGGTCGCGGGCGCGCGGGGGCGTGCCTGGAAGAAGGCGGGCGTGCGTGGGCGCGGGGCGGCTCGTACGCGGGCCGCGTGGGCCAGCTGTGGGGGGGGGCTGCCGGGACGCCCGCCGCCGGGCGGCCCGGGAGCCGCACTCGGCTCCGCTTCACGCCCCGCCCGCTCGCGGACCTTCCCGCGCAGCCGGTCGTGGAGTTCGGCGATCAGCCTGGTCTGGCACCAGCGGCGGAAGAAGGCGTAGAGGCGGTCCCACGCGGGGAGTCCACCGGCATCGCCCGCCACTTGATCCCGTTGTCCAGGACGTAGAAGACAGCATCGAGCATCTGGCGGTGGCAGCAGCCCTCAGGGTGCCCCCACCCCGGCTCTCCATCCACGCCGGCACCGGCAGCAGCGGCCTGAGTTCCACCCACTGCTCGTCTGTCAGATCCGTGTCGTACACCGGCGCCCGATCGGGCTGGTCTGCCCAAAGCCCCCGGTCAACGACCCGTGAGCCAATCCACCAAGTCGTAAACCGCACGACAGTAGGGGTCGTGGACGTCCCTCCTCATTCGCTCCAGCTCCCCCGTTTCCAGGAGAACCGGAAGCACCGCATGCGCTCCTGTCACGCCAACAACAGAGTCATCTTCGTCTCGAAGGGGAAGGTCGACACCGAACGGCGGAACGTCCTGTGATGTGGGCGTGTCCAAGTAGAGACGACACGTTGCCTGATCGAGAAGCAGGAAGCCACGCAGGCGCAGCTCCGCCGGCTCGTCCGGCTCCTCGGAGACGGAGAAGGCTGCTGCCGCGGCCTGCAGCGCATCCGAGAGATGGAACCGCGGCTGGTCGACGAAGCCGTGAACAGCGGCGGAGGCGTCGATTACGGGGATTCCGAAGGCATCACGCGGTGCCCACTCGACCTCACGTTCAGAGCAGGCGGCCAATGCGCTGCGCAGAGCAGCCACAAGGTCCCCTGAGGGAATGTTCGCGCCGTGTGTGTCCGTGAGTGGCATGTCGAAGGCAACAGACGTGTCCAGCCGCTCTCCGTCCCACAGAACGACGCGGCCGACACCGCGTCGATCCGGGGCATTCACGACACCACGCACGAGCCGAACTCCCTGCCCGATCGTGAACGCCGTGACGCTGCTCAGCATTTCCTGTGCCAGCTGCGCCTGCAGACCGGCCAGACCCGTCTCGTCCCACATCATCGATTGGTCCTTCACACTCGGTTCAACGCATCAGGGCACTTGTTGACACCCTGGCAGTAAGCTGTGATCACACCGATCTTGTCGTCGTGGTCAGCGAGCTTGTACTTGTGGTCGGCGGTCTCCCAGTGATACTGCGCAACGACCTTCACGCGAGCGAGAATGATGCCGACGCGGTCATACAACACCGCGCCGTACAGCTTCCGAGTCTTCGTGCTCCCACTTTCGGGGTGCTCACTCACCGCTACCTTGATGACTTTGCTGCTGTGGATGTTGTGCGGTCCGGAAAAGTGGACCCAGCCGAACGCTCTGTTGCCCTGCCGGGTAGGGATGTAGCGGCCGTCCGCGTCATGGCCGACGAACTTCACCACGCTCCAGTGACTGCTTGCAGCCTCATCTGCTGCGGCCCCCGCGTCATCCGCCACGGCAGTAGAGTCGGCCGCGGCGATGGCCTTCTCCGTGTCGTCCGCTACGGCAGAATCTGCCGGTGAGTCTGCCTCCGTGACGGCTTCGTACGTGAGTCCTTGCTGAGCGGCCTTGGCTGCTCCGAAAGTGTTGACGTACTGCTCGTCGGCCGCAAGGAGAAGTTGACCTCCCTCCGAACTGGCCGCTGCGTCAGTGTCAGCAGCACTGGTTCCCGCAGACGCTGAGGCCTGGTCGGCGACGTCGGGAGCATCGGCGTAAGCGGCAGTCACCCCAAGAACAACGGATCCCAACAGCGCAAACGAAGCCACTCCGGCCTTCACTCATTTCCCCCAAGTTCTGCATGAAAGAAGTTACTCACGTCAGCAATACATCGTGGTCAGCGGCGTAGCACACGATCAACGCACTGACGAAAAATCAGATCGTCCACGCAATTGAGTGATTTCTGAGCAACCATGACAACTGCCCTCACGGCTCCGCTCACGACTCTCTGCAACACGCTCCAGCAACGACTGCCTACGGCCACTGGGACGCGGCGCCGCCAAGCTCCTGGCCATGGCCGAGGACCTTCGCCACCACGACATCCGGCTTCGAACTCCTCACCGGACCGTTGCAAGGGGTGTACGACCCGTCCGGGCACGGCGCCGCCCTGTGCGCGGGTCAGGCGTCCGCCCGCGAGCGCGGCCGGCATGGCGGACGTCCGAAGGTGGTCGACGACTATATGGCCGCCTACGCGCGCAGCCTGCGGGCCAACGGCGTGCCCGTCCCAGAGATCGCCCGCAAGCTAGTTGTTACCTCGGGCAAGAACCAGGGCAAGCGCCCGTCGGTCGCCACCGTGTACCGCATCCTGGCCGAGAAGGACCCGCATCTGATGCGAACTGGACGCATTTTGCGCGGCGTTGACCGAGCGAGCATCGGGAAGCCGCTGATCAGCGGATAGCGGGGCCGCCGTATGGACAGGCCGGGCTCGCATCGTTGCACTTCACTCGATCGGGTGGCTGACCTGCCGTTCCGCTCCGAACTTCGCATCTGATGCGAGATTCTCGTGCCAGATGCGATCTACGGAGCGTGACAAATTGGCAGGCACCAACTAGGCGGCGCCGGGGGCCGCACGGCTGCACCTGGCAGACGGGGTGCCGCTGCTGCGGCCGGAGGAACAGGTCTTTGAAGCGATGCTGGACGGCTGGCGCAACCAACAGTTGGTGCGGAACCTCGCGCTGTCGACCATCAACGGCCCTGAGCGGAAGGTACGGGCATTCGCCACCCATGCGGACGCCTTCCCTCAGACGTCGTCTCATTTGGAGATTCTGCGGTAGCAGATGAGGCTGCAGGCGATGGCGGTGAAGGCGAGGAAGTGTTCGGCCTTGCGCTCGTAGCGCCGGTGCAGGCGACGGCAGTCGGCCAGCCAGGGCATCGTGCGCTCGATCGTCCAGCGGTGCCGGCCCAGCCGGGTGGAGGACTCGATGCCCTTGCGGGCGATGCGGTGGCGGATGCCTCGCTTGCGTAGCCATCGGCGCAGGTGGTCGTAGTCGTAGCCCTTGTCCGCGTGCAGCTTGGCAGGCCGTCGTCTGCGCGGGCCGCGGCGGGAGCGGATCGGCGGGATGCCGCGCACGAGCGGTTAGAGCGCCTGGCTGTCGTGCAGGTTCGCACCGGAGATGCTGGCAGAGAGGGGTAAACCGGTCCGCTCGGTGATCAGGTGGATCTTCGAGCCCTTCTCGCCCCGGTCGACAGGATTCGGACCTGTCAGGTCCCCCCTTTCAGGGCCCGCATGTTCACCGAGTCGATCGCGCAGCGCGACCAGTCCAGGTCTCCGCGCGAGCCAAGTTCGTCAAGGATGACGCGATGGAGCTTCGCCCAGACCCGAGCGGCGGTCCATTCGGTGAAGCGCCGGTGCGCGGTCGGCCCCGAAGGGCCGAAGACCGGCGGCAACTGCCGCCAGGTGCAGCCCGTCGTGGCCACGAAGAAACGCACTTCGGCGGTCCGCCACCTCGTACTCCAGGCCCCGCCCCCGTGGTCGCCCGCATGCTCGGCTACCACGACGACGCCACCGCCCAACTCGCCGCCGAGGCCGGAGGAACCTGGAGGCACTACGCCCCAGGCGACCACTCCAGGCGACACCCGACCCGAACTCACCAAGACGTACACCATGCAACACACGGCCTTTCCGGTCTCTCACCGGAGCCGAAACGAAAGGAACTTCACCGTCCCATGTCCATACCCCAGCCCTTGCGGGCGTGGCGTCGCCTTCGCGCCGAATCGGCCGATGCCCAGGTCAACGCCATACAAGAGAACCTGCGCACGCTGGGCTACTCCTGGATCGTCCTGCCCTTTCACCTGCGCGCCGCCCTCCGCAGCTACCACCTGTGGGTTGGCCGGGCACTCCTCCACAACGTCTGCCGCGCAGCCCTCGTCTACAGCCTCGTCATCGTGACCGTGGCCAGACACACCAACGAGCCGGTTCCTCCGGCGCTGGGGGTGCTGTTCTTCTGGATCCCCCTCTACGCGATCATCTTCACCATCGGGGCTCCCCGCCGAATGCGCCAGTACCAACTGGCAGCGACTTGCACCATCGCGATCAGAGCCTGCGCCGCCGCGACGACAGGAGGCAGCGACCGGCCGAGGGCACTGCGCTCTGCCTCTGCCGCCATCCGCTCGGTGGAGCGGGCCGTCTTCCGAGAGCATCGCGCACAGAGAACCGTGGCCTTTGGGCGCCGATCCCGGAAGGCCGCGCTGCGCGAGCACGCCGGAAAGGTCGTCGCCGCGCTGCGGGCGGCCGAGGCGCGGCTCGATGCGGCACATCAAGACGTGGCCCTGGAGGAGCTGACGGGTCTGCTGGTGGGTATCGCCTCCAGCAGTGCGGCGGGCCGAATCGGCCTGCTGCTGCCCGAGAGCATCACCAACCGGTACAAGGCGGTCCGGAACTACGAGCTGCTACGGCTCGTGGCCGCGGTGCTGATGCTCCTGGGCGCGGTGGTCGGAGTCGCGGTGGGGGAGGTTCCGGACGCTGTGGCCTGGCCTGCGATCGCTGGCGCAGGACTTCTCTCAGCGATCGTGGCCTTTGGCGCAGACTGGCGACGGTTTGTTCCTGTGATCGAACTCCTCCGGGGTTGACCGCTTCCCGATTGGTGGGCTATACGCCCCCGGGACAACAGTCACCAGCAGGCTGGGGTCCGTGGGGAAATGGCGATAGTTGAATACGCGAGGTCGCCAGTTTCACACCCCTCATTCCTCCCGCGTTCGGCTCACCCCGCGAAGGCCGGTTGTGGGAGGCCCTTGCCCGCGCCCGGGAGCACCAGCAGGGAGCCGGACAGGGCCAGGGGCGCGGTCAGGCCCGTGCGGGCGGTGGTGATGTACAGGTCGGTCAGGCCGGCGCCGCCGAAGGCGCACGCGGTGGGGCGCGGGACCGGCAGCTCGACGACGCGGTCCAGCTCGCCGGAGGGCGTGTACCGGCGCACCGCCGCGCCGTCCCACAGGGCGACCCAGACGCATCCGTCGGCGTCGACGGTGAGCCCGTCCGGGAACCCGGCGGCGTCCTCGATCCGGGCCAGCGTCCGGCGGCCGGTGACGTTGCCGTCGGTGTCGTGGTCGAAGACGTCGATGCGGCGGGTCGGCGAGTCGATGTAGTACATCAGGCGCCCGTCGGGGCTCCAGCCGATGCCGTTGCTGACGGCCACGTCGTCGAGCACCGGCCGCACGGTGCCGTCCCCGGTGACGCGGGACAGCGTGCCGCCGCCAGGGGCCTCGTCGTAGCGCATGGTGCCGGCCCACAGGGAGCCGTCGGGGGCGACGGCGGCGTCGTTGCCGCGGCGGCCGGGGACGGCCTCGCGGTGCAGCCAGCGGAAGGCGCCGTCCGGATCGACCAGCCCCACCCCGTCCCGCAGGTTCAGCACGAGCCCGCCGCCGGCGCGCGGCTTGGCGGCGCCGACGTGCTGCTCGACGACCCGCACGCCGCGGCGGCCGGTCGCGGGGTCGTAGGTGTGCACCCGGGAGCCGAGGATGTCGACCCAGATCAGCCGCTCGCCGTCGGCGTCCCAGGTGGGGCCCTCGCCGAGGGCGGCCTCGGCGAGCACGGCGACCTCGTACGTGGACGTCGTGTACGTCATGCGATGCTCCGGTGTCCGAGGCGTTCCGACAGTTCGGCCGCGCCCTTGGCGGCGAGTTGCTCCAGCTCGGCGCGGCGCTCGTCGCTCCAGCGGATCATGGGCACGGAGATGGACAGGGCGGCCACCACCCGTCCGGCGCGGTCGCGCACCGGGGCGGCGACGCAGCTCACGTCCGGGTTGGACTCGCGGTTCTCGACGGCGATGCCCCGCTCCCGGATCCCCGCCAGGGTCTCGCGCAGGGCGGCCGGGTCGGTGATGCTGTTCGGCGTCATCGCGGCGAGTTCGGCGCCGTCCGGGATGCGGGCGGCGAGTTCCTGCTCCGGAAGGGAGGCCAGCAGCATCTTCCCGACGGACGTGCAGTGGGCGGGCAGCCGGCGGCCGGCCGCCGACACCATGCGCACCGCGTGGGTGGAGTCCACCTTGGCGATGTAGATGACGTCGGTACCCTCCAGGATGGCCACGTGCACGGTCTCGTCGCAGGTCTCGGCGACGGACCGGGCCACCTGCTGGCCCTCGGCGGCGAGGTCCAGCTGTTCGGCGTACCGGCTGCCGAGCTGGTACGGCCGCACCCCGAGCCGGTACCGTCCGGGCTGACCGGGCACCTGCACGATGTACGACCGGGCGGCCAGCGTGGTCACCAGCTCGTGCACGGTGGTGCGCGGCAGCTGCAGCCTGCGCACGATGTCGGGGGCGGAGAGCGTCCCGTCCCCGTCGAGGAAGAGCTCGAGTATGTCGAGAGCCCGGGTCACGGCAGGTACAAGGCGTCCCACGACCGGCCCCCTCCCTTGGATATTGGGCGTCTGTGTTCGAAATTTCAACAGACGATCGGCATGACGAACACAGGCTAGTCAAAGTCCCTTTGACCAGGCAATGGTGCTGCACGGACCACCTCCTTCCGCCCGGTGGGCCATACTGTCTGCCCTGTGCGCCGCGTGACATTGCGCGCACGGTCAGTTGGGGGGGGTTCATGCAGGAAATGATCAAGGGCTCGAACGTGTCTCTGGCGGCCCTGAGCGACAACGCCCATTCGGTGATCGTCGGGCTGGGCTGGGCCAGCCCGAGCGGTGAGGGCGACGCCGACGTGTCCGTGCTGCTGCTGGACGCGAACGGCAAGGTCCGCAGCGACGCCGACTTCTGCTTCTACAACAACCCGGTCGCGGCCGACGGGTGTGCGCAACTGCTCGGCAAGTCGCCCACGGAGGACGGCGACGAGGACCGGATCAGCTTCGACCTGACCGCGGTGCCGCCGGACGTCGACCGGATGGTGGTGGCGGCGAGCCGGTACGGGCAGGCCCGCTTCGCCGAGCTGGAGGACCTGCGGGTGACGCTGGCCGACGCGGCGGGCGAGCAGCTCCTCCGGTTCGGCATCGACGATCCGGGCCCGGTCAGCGCGATCATCTTCGGCGAGCTGTACCGGCGCGGCGGAGAGTGGAAGTTCCGCGCCGTCGGGCAGGGCTACGACTCCGGGCTGGCCGGTCTGGCGACGGACTTCGGCGTCGACATCGACGACGACGCCGGCGAGGCGGAGACGGTGGACGCGGTGGGCGCGGTGGAGCCCGCGGACGAGGGCGGCAGCGAGCAGACCGTGCCCGCCGAGCCGCACCCGCAGCCGGCACTCGACAGCGTGCCCTCGCCCCGCCCGCCCGTCGAGGCCGAGACACCGAGGAAGCCGGCTTCCCGGCCCCGTACCGCGAAGAAGAAGGTCACCCTGCCCAAGGTGGCCAAGAAGTCGCTGGCGGAGAACGAGTCCTGGAAGGAGGCCAGGCTCTTCCCCGTCTCGGTGCTCAAGAGCGACCGGGACCGCGAGATGCGTGCCACCTCGGTCCTGCTGTCGGTGATGGCGCAGGTGCCCGAGTTCGGCAGGAGGCTCATCGCCGCGTTCGGAGCGCCGGCGGGTCGCATGGAGACGTTCACCGAGGTCTCCCTGCCGCACGGCGACACGCCCCGGCGTCCCGACGGCGTGATCCGCGTCGAGCGCGCCGGGAAGCTGTGGACGGCACTGGTCGAGACCAAGACCAACGGCAACCCCCTCAAGTCCGAGCAGGTGCAGGCGTACATGGACATCGCCGCCCGCCGTGGCTACGAGGCCGTGATCACCTTGTCGAACGATGTCGCCCTGGAGGGCAGCCCGCTCGTCGACGTCAAGATCGACGGGCGGCGTAAGCACAAGGCCGCCCTGTGGCACCTGTCGTGGGCCGAAGTCGCTCACCAGGCGCAGATGCTGATCCGGCACGAGGGTGTGGGGAACGCGGCCCACGCATGGCTGCTGCAGGAGCTCCTGCACTACCTGCAGCACGACAACTCAGGCTGCCACGGCTTCCAGAACATGGGCGCGGCGTGGGTGCCCGTGCGCAACGGGATCGACGACGAGACCCTGTGCCAGGGCGACCCACGTGCGCTGGAGGTCGTGGAGAGCTGGGAACGGCTCATCCGCCAGGTGTGCCTCAGGCTGGGCGGCGAGCTCGGGCAGAAGGTCCTGCCCGCCCAACGCTCCAGGCGAGGCACGGATCCGGGGGCGCGCCGGGCACAGCTGGCCGAGCAGCTCTGCGTCGACGGCAGACTCCAGGCGGAGCTGCGCGTCGAGGGCGCCCCGGGACTGCTCGCGGTCACCGCCGACCTGCGCACCGGCAGACTGCGCACGTCGGTGGAGATTCCGGCTCCGGATCAGGGATACCCGCTGAGCTGGGCCAAGCGGCTGGTCCGCCGCCTGGAGGAGGCACCGGCGGACCTTCACGTCGAGACGCTGGTCGAAGGCGAGACGGGCGGCCCCCGGGGCACCCTGGAGCGTCTCCGTCCCGAGCCGGCCGACCTGCTCCCGAAGAACGGCGCCACGCGGATCACCGGATTCCGTCTCTCCTTGTTCAAGAGCATGGGGAGCGGCCGGGGCAACGCCGAGACGGGCTTCATCCGCAGCGTCGACGACGCCGTGCAGCGGTTCTACACATCGGTGGTGGTCCACGTCGACGGAACGACGCCCCGGCGGGCCTCCGCGAAGGAGCGCACGGGGTGAGTGCGGCCCCGGGTGAGTGGCGGCCCCGGTCGGTGTCGCACTCACCCGGCGGTTGATGCGCGTTCGCGGGTATCGGTGAATGTCCTGTGCCGGTAGAAGGAGCAGGCCTTGCTGAGCGGGAGCGCTGTCGCCGCTGTCCCGGTCCATGTCCTGCGTCCGGCTGGCCCGGCCCCCTCGTTGATCACGGGTTCGATCATCACACCGCGCGAGCCGGGAGGTCACCTCACGGCCAGGGTCGAGAGCACCTGCTGACCGGTGCCGCGACCTGACGGGTGCCGCCCGCGCCGCCGGCGCGCCCGTCACCGCCGGGCCGGGGTGCCCAGTCGGCCGCGGAGTCTTCGGGCTCGTAGTACCAGTTCCAGTTCGAAGCGGCGGTCCGGGTCGTCGATCTCGTCGCCCCACAGTTCGCGGATCTGGCGCAGGCGGTAGCGGACGGTCTGGGGGTGGACGCCGAGGCGGGCGGCGACCTCCGGGGCGCGGGTCTCCAGCCAGGCCAGCAGGGTCTCCGCGAGGCGCCGGCCGTGGGTCGGGCCGCAGTGGGCGAGCGGGGCCAGGCAGCGCAGGGCCAGGTCGTCGATCAGTTCCTCCGGCTGCAGCAGCAGCAGCGCCTCGGTGTGCTCGGTGCAGTGCAGGACGTCGCCGGCCGGCAGCAGACCGCGTTCCATCAGGTGGACGGCCGCCTCGGCCCACCGCAGCGACTTCGCCGCCTCGGCCGGCGGTACGGGCGGACCGATCGCGCCGGACCAGCCGGTCAGCGCCCGGTGCAGCAGTTCGGAGCGGCCGGCGGCGTCCGGTTCTGGGACGACCATGCGGGGCTGCTCGTACTCCATGTCGAGCAGGACCTCCTGGCCGACGGCGGGCGCCACCGCCTCCGGCGCCGGGCGCCGCAGCACGCCCACGGCGACCTTGTGCGGCAGCGGCCAGCCGACCCGGGCGGCGCGTTCGGCGAGCGCGTCGGCGGGGTCGCCGCGGTGGCGTTCGGCCAGCAGCAGTTCCATCAGGCGGCGTTGGAGGCGGAGCCGTTCCCCGGCCTGCCGGGCCGCCGCCTCGGCGTAGCCGCGGACGGACTGGTCGACCAGGCCGTCGAGGTACTCGTAGCCGGCGTCGACGAGTTCGTACATCGCGGGCGGCGGGATGTCGACGCGCTGGCCGATGTCGGCGAAGCGGCGCCAGGCCAGGCGCACGCCCAGGCGGTAGATCGCCTGGAGCGCGTCCAGCGAGCGGCCGTGCAGGCCCTCAACCCCGGCCGAACTCCTGGAAGACGCCGGGCGGTACGGTCGGGCGGCCCTCCGAGGTCTCCAGGTGCTGGACGAAGACCTCGATGGCGCGGCGGATGCCGACCAGCGCCATCGGCTCGCCCGACTCGTCCGGGACGACGGGCAGGTGCGGATACTCGCGCCGGATCTCGTGCATGATCTCCTCGGCGAGCGCGGGCGCCTCGGCCATGGCGGTCGCGGCGAACCGGCGCACCTGATGGCGCGGGACGTCGTGCCAGGCCGAGGACGTCCGCTGCGTCACCCTCGACGGCCTCGGGCTGGCGGGCGTCGGGTTCGTCAAGATCGACGTGGACGGCAGCGAACTCGCCGTGCTGCGCGGGGCGAGGGGCGTCCTCATCCGCGACCGGCCCGCCCTGTTCGTCGAGCTGGAGTCCCGCATCCAGCCGGTCGCCCCGGTGGTGAACCACCTGTCGCTGCTGGGCTACCAGGGCTGGGTGCTGCCCGGCGACACCTGGGTGCCACTGGCGTCGTTCCCGCTGGAGGCGCACCAGGCGGGGGCCGCGCACGTCGTCGCGCAGGGCCTGCTGGGCCGCGTACTGCCGTTCCGCAGGCACCAGCGGTACGTCAACTCGGTCCTGTTCCTGCCGGACGGCCGCCGTCCCGGCGGACCCGCCGTGGGCCACCATGGTGCGCATGCCGTCCGCGAAACGCCCCGCTAGCCCCGTCACCCCGCTCACCCCGCTGGACTTCCAGCTGGTCCTGCTGCGCCGCATGGCCGACCACAACCCAGGCCCGGTGGAGGACGCCCGCCGTGCGCTGGGCGCGTCGGTCGCCGACATGCGGGAGGCCAACAGGCGCTGGCAGGCCATGCTGCACTCGCCACGCGCGCGCGGCGCCGCCGCCCGGTACCGCGCCGTCCTCGGCGAGCCCGAGGCGACCCTCACCCGCAAGGTCGGCGAACTGGACTGCGAGGCCCGGCTGTGGCCGGTCCCGCTCTGGCCCGACCTGCGCTTCGAGGTCCTGCTCGCCCCGGACGGCACGGTGTGGAACGAGTGGCTGATCCGCGCCCCGGGAGCCGCGGGCCCCGACCTGCGGACCCTCGACGACCTCACCCCCTGGTCCTGCACGGTCGACGAGGCGGCCCGCGCCTTCGCCCCCGCCCGCCCCCTCCAGGGCACCGCCCCCACCCGCTGGGGCCTGGCCTTCACGGCCCCGGACGCGCGCGGGGTGCGGCGGGAGGTCGTCGCCGAGTTCACCTGGGGGCTGCTCCAGCGGACGGCCGTCACCGGCTGAACCGGGCGCCCCCGGCTACCGCGCGGCCGCCAGGATCGCGTCCCGGACGGCCGCCGTCGAACCGGGGTGCAGGAACAGGAACAGGTTCGGCTCGACCAGTTCCAGCTCCATCACCCTGGGCTCCCCGTCGTCCCCGTCGACGAGGTCCACCCGCGCGTACAGCACCTCGGCCGCGTCCGGTACGGCGGCCAGGGCGCGCTCGGCGACGGCGACCTCGGCCGGCGTCGGTGTCCACGGCTCCAGGCCGGGGTGGGGCACCTTGTCGGCGTCGTAGGCGGTGCCGGGGGCCAGCACGGCGCGCTTGCGGCTGGCGTGCAGGAGCCGGCCGCCGAAGAACTGCAGGGCCCGCTCGCCGCCGGCGTCTATGCCGCGCATGTACGGCTGCACCATCGCCGTGAAGCCCTCGCCGTGCAGGTGCGCGAGGTGCCGTACGGCCGTGTCGTGGTCGTCGGGCGTGTAGCGGGCGGCGTAGCGGGCGCCCGCGCCGGAGGTGGGCTTGACGACGTACTCGTGGCCCTCCGGCAGGCCGGGGGCGTCGCCCGGGGCGAGGTAGCGGGTGGGCACGACGGGCACACCGGCCGCCGCGAGGTCGCCCAGGTACCGCTTGTCGGTGTTCCAGCGCACGACGTCGGCCGGGTTGGCGAGCCGCGTGGCCTCGGCGCACCGGTCCGCCCACGCCGTGAACTCGGCGGCCCGCCAGCTGTAGTCCCAGGTGGAGCGGATGACGGCGAGGTCGTACGCGGCCCAGTCGACGGACGCGTCGTCCCAGAACACGGCGTCCGCGCCGGCGCCGGCCTCGCGCAGCGCGCCCACCAGCACGGGCAGGTCCCGGTCCCGGCTGGTCTCCGGCCCGGGGTCGTAGGTGACGAGGGCGACTCGGGGCACGGCGGGTCTCCGTTCTGGCTGCGACGCGGTCCGCCCGAGGCTAACCAGCACACCGGCAACCGGGCCAACCCGTTTGACCCTCCCCCTCGGGGAAGCCCCAGCATCGGTGACGGGAGACGGGAGGGACTCACAGGGATGCACAGCGAGATGCTGACGATCGGCGCGTTCGCCAAGGCGTGCCGGCTGTCCCCCAAGGCACTGCGGCTCTACGACGAACTGGACCTGCTGCGTCCGGCGCGCGTCGACCCGTACACCGGCTACCGCTACTACGCGGCCGGGCAGTTGGAGCGGGCGCGGCTGGTGGCGTGGCTGCGGCGGATCGGGATGCCGCTGGCCCGGATCCGCGAGGTGTGCGACCTGTGCTCCCGCGATCCGGCGGCCGCGGGCCGCGAGATCCGCGCCTACTGGGCGGGGGTCGAGAGGGAGACGGCGGTGCGGCGGGACCTGGCCGCGTTCCTGGTCGACCACCTGGCAGGGCGTGCCGGGTCTTCCGAGCCACCGTCATCACAGTCATCACAGTCATCACAGCCACGACAGTCACCGCAGTCCGGAAAGGACACCACCATGCTGGAACTCCGCTATTCCGCCCACTCGGACCTCGGCCGGGTCCGCCCCGCCAACCAGGACACCGCGTACGCCGGCGCGCGGCTGCTCGCGGTCGCCGACGGGTACGGCCCGGCGGGCGCGCCCGCCAGCGGCGCGGCGGTCGAGGCGCTGCGCTTCCTGGACACGCGGGAGCTGCCGGCGGGCAACGTCCTCGGTGTGCTGGAGGACGCCGTCCGGGAGGCGACCGAGGCGGTGCGGGACGCGGCGGACGGCACCGGCGACACCGGCACCACCCTCACCGCCCTGCTCCTGACCGGCTCCCGCCTCGCCCTGGTGCACATCGGCGACTCCCGCGCCTACCTGCTGCGCGACGGCGCGCTCTTCCGCGTCACCCACGACCACACGGTGGTGCAGTCGATGATCGACGAGGGGCGGCTGACTCCGGAGGAGGCCGCGGCCCACCCCCAGCGGGCGCTGCTCCTGAAGGCCCTGACGACCGGCACCCCGGACCTGAAACTGCGGGACGCGGCGCCCGGCGACCGGTATCTGCTCTGCTCCGACGGTCTCACGGCCGTCGTCCCCGACGCCCGCATACGCGGCCTCCTCGCCTCGTCCCCGGCGCCCGACACCGCCGTACGGGCTCTGGTCGACGCGGCGAACGGCGCGGGCGGTCCGGACAACGTGAGCTGTGTGGTGGCGGATGTGGTGGAGACGGCAGCCTGAGGGGCGCTGCGCCGGGGTAGTGCGCCTGGTAGGAACGTGGTGGTGTTCCGATCCCCGACGGCCCTCACGAGCCCTACGCCCCGACGACAAGGAGTGCGCCGCGTGTCCTCTCTCTTCCCCGCCCTGACCGGCGGACCGGCCGAGCGCCCCGCCCTGGGCTTCGGTGAGCGGTTCCTGACGTACGCCGGGCTGGCCGACGCGGCCGGCGCCCTGGCGGCGCGGCTCCCGCGCGGCGGGCGGGTCGCCGTCTGGGCGACGCCGGTGCTGGAGACCGCCGTGGCCGTCGTGGCGGTGCTGGAGGCCGGGGCGGCCGCCGTGCCGCTGAACCCGAAGTCGGGGGAGAAGGAACTCGGACACATCCTGTCCGACAGCGCGCCGGAGCTGGTGCTGGCCGCGCCGGGCGACGAACTCCCGCCGCCGCTGCGGGGCTTGACCCGCGTCGACGTCGACGTGGACGCGCGGGGCGCCGGGCCCGCCGAGGCCACCGGGGATGTCGACGCGGAGGACCCGGCGCTGATCGTCTACACCTCCGGCACCACCGGCCCGCCCAAGGGCGCCGTCATCCCCCGCCGCGCGCTCGCCACCACCCTGGACGCGCTGGCCGACGCCTGGCAGTGGACCGGCGACGACGTGCTGGTGCACGGGCTGCCGCTGTTCCACGTGCACGGGCTGGTGCTGGGCGCCCTGGGCCCGCTCAGGCGCGGCGGCAGCGTGCGGCACCTGGGCCGGTTCAGCCCGGAGGGCGTGGCGCGGGAGCTGAACGACGGCGCGACCATGCTGTTCGGGGTGCCGACGATGTACCACCGCATCGCGCAGGCCCTGCCCGGTGACCCGGAGCTGGTCAAGGCGCTCGGCGGGGCGCGGCTGCTGGTCTCCGGCTCCGCCGCGCTGCCGGTGCACGACCACGAGCGGATCGCCGCCGCGACCGGACGGCGGGTCATCGAGCGGTACGGCATGACGGAGACGCTGATGAACACCAGCGTCCGCGCCGACGGCGAGCCGCGGGCCGGCACGGTGGGCGTGCCGCTGCCGGGCGTGGAGCTGAGGCTGGTGGAGGAGGACGGGTCGGTCATCGCGTCGCCGGACGGGGAGACCGTGGGCGAGATCCAGGTGCGCGGGCCGAACCTGTTCACCGGGTACCTCAACCGGCCGGACGCCACCGAGGCCGCGTTCACCGCGGACGGCTGGTTCCGCACCGGCGACATGGCGGTGCGGGATCCCGACGGGTACGTGCGCATCGTCGGCCGCAAGGCCACCGACCTGATCAAGAGCGGGGGTTACAAGATCGGGGCGGGTGAGATCGAGAACGCGCTGCTGGAGCACCCGGGGGTGCGGGAGGCCGCGGTGACCGGTGAGCCGGACCCCGATCTGGGCGAGCGGATCGTGGCGTGGGTCGTCCCGGCGGACCCGCAGTCGCCGCCGGGGGCGGAGGAGCTGGCCGATCACGTGGCCCGGCGTCTCGCCCCGCACAAGCGGCCCCGGGTGGTGCACCATCTCGCCGCCCTGCCCCGCAACGACATGGGGAAGATCATGAAGCGGTCGCTGTCCCGTGACTGAGCGGCACTCCGCGCGCGAGATCCTCGCCCTCGTCACCGACGACACCGGCTTCACCGAACTCCCGTACCCGGCACGGCGGTCGGGGCCCGACGGCCCGCTCGCCTGGCAGGGCTACGACGCCTCCCGCGCCCGCGCCGCCGAGCGCACCGGCGAGCAGGAGTCCGTGGTGTGCGGCACGGCGAGCGTCGTCGGCACGCGGGCCGTGCTGATCGCGTTCGAGTTCGGCTACCTCGGCGGCTCGCTCGGCGAGCGCACCGGCGACCGGCTGACGGCCGCGTACGCCTACGCACGCGAACACCGGCTGCCGGTCGTGCCGTTGGTCGCCACCGGGGGCAGCCGGATGCAGGAGGGCATGCTCGCGCTCACCCAACTGCAGCGGGTGGCCCGGCAGTCGGCGCTGACCGGGCAGGCCGGGCTGGCGCAGATCGCGGTGGTGCGCGACCCGACGACGGGCGGCGGCTGGGCCACGCTCGGCGCGGGCGCCGACGTCGTCCTCGCGCTGCCCGGCGCCCAGGTCGGCTTCGCGGGCTCCCGGGTGCGGCCCGCGGACGCCGACCCGGCGGCGTACACGGCCGAGGCGCAGCTCGCGGCGGGCGCGGCCGACGCGCTGGTGCGGCCCGGGGAACTGCGGGAGACGCTGGGACTGTGGCTGCGGCTGCTGACGTCACCGGCGCCGCGGGCCCCCGTGCCGCCCGCCCTCGGCGCGGGTGACCTGCCCGCCACCGGCTGGGAGGCCGTGCGGCGCGCCCGCTCCCCGCGACGCCCGCGCGCCGAGGCGTACCTGGACGCGTACTTCACGCGGCGGGCGGCGATCAGCGGCGACCGCTGCGGCGGCACCGACGCGGGCATGCTGTGCGGTTTCGGCGAGCACGAGGGCCGTACGGTCGCCTACGCCGCCCAGACCGGCACCGCGACCCGGCCCGCCGGCTACCGCACCGCCGCCCGGCTGATCCGTCTCGCGGACCGGCTCGGGATACCGGTGCTGACCCTGGTGGACACGCCGGGCGCGGCGAACGACGCCCGGGCGGAGCGGGAGGGCGCGGGCGCGGCGATCGCGGACCTGTTCGGCGCGGTGGCGGCCGCCCGCACGCCGGTGACCACGCTGGTGATCGGCGAGGGCGGCTCCGGCGGGGCGCTGGCGCTGGCCGCGCCGGGCAACACGTATGCCACGCCGGAGAGTTACTTCTCCGTCATCGCGCCGGAGTCGGCCGCCGCGATCCTGAAACGGCCGCCCGACCGGGCGGAGCAGACGGCGGACCAGCTCCGCATCCGGCCCCAGGACCTGGTGGAGCTGGGAGTCATCCGGGGCGTCTCCCGCCCGCGGGAGGGAACCGACGCCCCCGGGACCGAGTGACCGCCGCTCCTGCGACGGGCGCCGCTGTCGACCGCCGCACCTGCGACCGCCGCTCAGGTGACCGCCCGGGTCCCGCGCGGGCGGAGCCACCCGCCCGGGGCGCCGGCCCCCCGTGCCGGGGAGGCGGCGCCGCCCGCGCCGTACGGCCTACCTCACCCCGGTCGCCCTGATGACCTGCTGGGTCACCGAGCCGCCCCGGTCGTCGCTCGCCGAGGCCCGCAGCGACACATGGGCGGCGCCGCGCGGCACGCTCAGCGCGCCCCGCCAGGAGGTCCCGGACCGCTTCAGGGCGACCGTCCGCCAGGTCCGCCCGTCGTCGTACGACACCTCGAGCCGCCCGCCGCCGATGGTCCCGGTGTCCCGCGCGCCCGCCACGTACCGGGCGGAGATCCCGACCGGCACCCGTCCGCCGCCCGGCACGTCGCCCGCGAGGTCGGTGCGGACGTCGAAGGCGAGGTTGATCAGGGGGAGGGTGACCGGGCCGTCGCCGGGCGGGGCCGCGGACCTGAAGGTCCACTCGGAGCGGCCCTCGGTGGCCCGTCCCCAGCGGCCGGCGTCGAGGGCGGTGCCGGTGACGACCCGGTAGGTGTGCTCGTCGGCGGGCGCGTCGGTCACATACGCGCCCGAGCCCCGGTGCCGGTCGGCCGGTACGCCGTCCGGGCCGGCCTCCGTCCACTGCGACATGCCGGATTCGTCGCTCCACACGTCGCCGAAGCCGGTGTGGTCGGGCCCGGAGTCGCCCCAGCCGGGGAGGTCGAAGGTCAGCCGTCCGCCGGTGCGCTGCGGCCCCGGGCCGGTCGCACTGCCCAGCCAGGGGTGCCACACGGGCCCGAACCAGTCGAGCGTGCGGTGCGACCCGCCGCGGTGGGCGACGAGCCCGCCGCGTTCCTCCAGCGCCCCGTCGCCGGCCGTGGCGGACTCCTGCCACAGCTGGCCGGGCCCGGTCGACACGTAGTCGGTCCGCTCGGCGGGCAGGTCGATCCGCTCCTGGAAGCCGAGCCCGACCGGGAACGTGCCGGTGACCGAGTACCGGAACTCGCCGCCGCTCATGGGCGTGGCCGCGTGGAACCTCGTGCGCAGCACGGCGAGGTCGCGCGCGCCCGGCCGGTAGGTGAGGTCGCCGTCCGGGATCCGCTGTGCGTGCCCCTGCGAGAGGTCGTACACGTACGGGGTGTCTCGGGTGCCCGTCATCTCGACGCGGCCCGCCGCGCGCAGCCGGGCCGCGTCGGCGAGACCGACGGTGGCGATCTGCAGCGGCCGGTCGGTGTTGTCGTCGGCGCCCCACCAGGTCTGCAGCCGGCCGGGGGCGTCGTCCGTCACGAACAGCGCTCTGACGCCCGCGTCCTGCGCGGCCTGCGCGAGGGCGGCCGGGTCGGCGCCGTCGGCCAGGTGCGCCAGCGCCGCGTTGCCGCGCACGCCGGTGAAGGGGCCGTCGCCGACGTCGGTCAGGGGGAGCGTGCTGCGCCCCTCGATGAGGGTGCCGCCGGGCTGGACGACGGCGTCGTCGACGCCCGTCACCTCCAGCTGCGGCTTGCCGAGCCGCCACACCGTCCGGTATTCGAAGGTGCCCCGGGTGACCTCCCCGGTGGGCGCGGCGAAGACGCTGTCGTAGGTGACGGGGACCATGACGGACCCGGACAGGTCGACGCCGTCGGCGGCGCGGTCGTACTCCATGACGAGTTGCCGGGTCTCGGTGCGCCGGGGCACCTCGGCCCTGATCTCGCGCAGCCGGCGCCCGTCGAGGGTGACCTCGCGGTCCCGGTCGACGGCGACCTCCGGCGCGGCGAGGAAGCCGAGCCCGAGCGAGTCGGCGCCGTGGGCGCCGCGCACGTCGAGAAACGACGTCAGGCTGTACGTGCCCGGCTTCAGGCGCAGGCGGAGGGTGCCGGTGCCGTCGGCGTGCTCCTGGCGGGCTTCGGCGCCCTGCGCGAGCGGCTGCACGGTCACGTCGGCGGGGGTGGCGGCGCCGTCGCGGTCCCTGACGTGGACGGTGAGCGTGTACCGCTCGTCCTCCTTGACCATCCCGAACACGGTGTGCGCGACGGGGGTCCCGGCGGCGGAGGCGACGATCTGCCCGCTGGTCTCGCCGACCGGCGCCCTGGAGACGTCCCCGGTCACGGTCGTGGCGGCGGTGCCGTGCGCGGGCACGGTCAGGGCGGTGTCGGCGAGCCGGGCGACGCCGTCCGGGGCGCCCTGTGCGGCGAGGGTCAACCGGACGTCGTGGCCGGAGGTGTTGGTGTAGGTGAGGGTCCGGGTGACCGGCTCGTCGGCGTCGTAGGGCCAGCGCCGGAAACCGAGGTCGGCGCTCGCGGTGGCGGTGATGTCCGCGGTGACCGCGTCCGGCACGCTCACCCTGCCCGCGCCCGACCGGTAGGCGTCGGCGTCGAGCGTCCGGGAGGTCGACATCAGCGCGTCCTTGAGCTGGACGCCGGTCCAGTCGGGGTGGTCCTCGGCGAGCAGGGCGGCCGCGCCGGCGACGTGCGGCACC
The DNA here is from genome assembly GCF_055569945.1 of Streptomyces sp. NPDC031340. Lineage (NCBI taxonomy): Bacteria > Bacillati > Actinomycetota > Actinomycetes > Kitasatosporales > Streptomycetaceae > Streptomyces > Streptomyces sp. NPDC031340. The sequence continues at coordinate 22,772 of NZ_JBVIIE010000047.1, read as the reverse complement.
GCCATCGACGTACCGCTCATGGCGGTGTACCAGCCGCTGCCGCCGGTCAGGGAGGAGCGGGCGGCGAGGATGCCGACGCCGGGGGCGGACAGGTCGGGCTTGAGGGCGTTGTCGCCGTGGCGCGGCCCGGCGCTGGTGAACCAGGCCGGCCGGTCGGCCGCGTCGACCGCGCCGACGGTCAGGGCGGCGTCGGCGGCGCCGGGCGAGCCGATGGAGGAGGGCGCGCCGGTGTTGCCGGCGGCGACGACGAAGAGGGCCCCGGTCTCCCGGGCGAGGGTGTCCAGGGCCTGGGACATGGGATCGGTGCCGTCGCTCGGCTCGGTGGTGCCCAGGCTCATCGACACGATCCGGGCGTGCACGTCACGGGCGGCCCACTCCATGCCGGCGATGATCTGCGACTCGCTCCCCGACCCCTGGTCGCCGAGCACCTTGCCGACGGCGAGACGGGCCCCGGGTGCGACGCCCTTCTCCCTGCCGTCGGAGGCCGCCCCGCTGCCGCCGGCGGTCGACGCGACGTGCGTGCCGTGCCCGTAGCGGTCCGCGACGTCGTCCCCGCCGACGAAGCTCCTGCTGACGGAGATCCGCCCGGCCAGGTCGGGATGCCCGGCGTCGACCCCGCTGTCCAGCACGGCGACGGTGACGCCCTCGCCGGTCAGTCCGGCGTCCCAGGCGGCCCGCGTCCCGATCTGCGCGTTGCTCTCGGCCATGTCGGCCCGCACCCGCCCGTCGAGCCAGATGCCCTTGATGCCGTGGAGGTCTGGGAGTTGTTCGAGCTGCTTGACACCCTTGGCGTCGTCCTGCCGGGTGACGGACCGCCAGAACGTCCGCCCCTTCTCGGCCGCGACGGCCATGCCGCGCACGCTGCGGAGGGTCCGCGTCCGCTCGGCGCCGCGCGGGACCACGGCCCGCGTGCCCTTGTCCCAGGTCACGATCAGCGGCAGCTCGCCGGTGCCGCCGTCGGCGAGCCCCTGCCGTATCAGCCCGTCGACGTCGAACAGCCGCCGGTCGAGGCTGCCGGCCCGCAGATACGGCAGCGCCTCGTCCGGTACGACGGTGATCCGCCCGCCGGAGACCCGCGTCCGCACGGCGCCGACGGCACCCCGGGGCCGCGCGACGGTGACCGTCCGACGGCCGTTCCCGAGGTCGGTGACGGTCACCTTGTCGCCGGTCACCAGGGTCACGGTCCGGGACCCGGCACGGGTGCCCGGACGGGAGCCCGAGTCGGTGACCGGGTGGGTGCCCGGACGGGAGCCCGGGTCGGTGACCGGGTGGGTGCCCGGACGGGTGACCGGGTAGGCGTCTGCGTGACGGGCGGGTTGCTCGGGGGGCGGTGTGCCGGTCCGCCCGGCCGCCGGCGCCGTCGGCAGCAGGGCCAGCACGAGCCCGGCGGACAGCAGAGCCGCCGCGCGGCCGACTGGTCCTCTGCTCATCCACGCCTCTTCCGTCGCGCGTCATCTGGCTTGCGCCGCCGAGGAGTTGACCGGCGACGACGGAAAACGTCTGACATGCTCCCGCCAAGGACACCCACCCCGCAAGCACCCGCCCGCAAGCACCCACGCCGCGACAACCCCCCATTCAGCGGCGACCCGCCCGGCCCCCTACAAAAGGCGCCCGCTCCCCCGCCCGCCGCACGATGCCAGGGAGGAGCCCCGCCACCCGGCGGGACACGGTCTGCGCTCTCGGGAGGACCCTGCCATGACCGCCAGTCTGGAGCGGTTGCGCCGCTGCCACTTCGCCGTCGATCTGGGGGCGGCCCGGACCCGCGTCTACGTCAAGGGCGCCGGCCTCGTCGTCGACCAGCCGTCCGTCGCCGCCGTGAACACCCGCACCGGCGCGCTGATCGCGGTCGGCGAGTTCGCCGAGCAGATGACCGGCCGCACCCCGAACTACATCCGGGTCGTGCGCCCCGTGTCCGGCGGCACCGTCGTCGACATCGAGATGGCGCAGCGCATGCTGCGGCACCTGCTGGGCGACAAGATCCGCCGCGCGCTGCGCCGCAAGCCCCGGCTGCGGGCGGCGGCCTGCACCCCGTACGACGCCGACCCGCTCGCCCAGCGCGCGGCGATCGAGACGCTCGTCGGGCTCGGCGCCCGGCGCGTGGAACTCGTCGACACCCTCATCGCGGCCGCCGTGGGCTGCGGGCTGCCGGTGGAGCAGCCCGAGGCCACCATGGTCATGGTGTGCGGGGCGGCGGCCACCCAGGTGGCCGTGCTGTCCCTCGGCTCCATCGTGACGGCCGAGCGGATCCCGGTCGGCGGCGAGGCGGTCGACCACGCGATCGTGCAGCACCTGCGCCACCAGCACGAGCTCATGCTGCCCAGCCAGTCCGTACGGCCGCTGCAGCTCGCCCTGTCCGGCAACGGGCTCACCCCGCACGGCCCGACCTCCACCGAGATCCACGGGCGGGACGTCGCCACCGGCCTGGCCCGCTCGGTGCGGGTCGACACCGCCGCCGTACGCGACGCCATCCAGACCCCGCTGACGGCGGTGCTCGACGGCATCGGCAAGGTGCTGCGCGACTGCCCGCCCGACCTGGTCGCCGACCTGGCCGACCGCGGGATCATGATGGTCGGCGGGAGCGCGTTGCTGCCGGGGCTGGACCACATGCTGCGGCAGTTCACCGGGATCCCGGTGCACATCGCCGAGCGGCCGGACGTGTGCGCCGTGCAGGGGCTGGGCTACATGCTGGAGGGCAAGATCGAACCGCTGGTGCTCGACCCGCTGGCCGACTGAGACTTCCCGGACGCGGGGCCGGGCCGCCGGGCCACCGGACGCGAGGCCGGGCCCCCGGGCGTCCCCTCGGCCGTTCCTCGGCCGTTCCTCGGCCGTTCCTCGGCCGTTCCTCGGCCGGGCAGTCCCACGGCCGAGCCGTCCCCCGGCCGGGTCGCGCGGGTCAGCGGGCGAACCAGCAGCGCACGGCCGTACCGTGCGGGCCGGTGTGCACCCGGACCAGGTCGGCGACGAGGTTGACCATGAGCAGGCCGCGGCCGCCGCGCTGGTCGTGCGGTGCGGGTCGGCGTCCGGCGAGCGGATCGGTGAGGTGCCCCTCGTCCCGCACCTCGCACAGCACGTACCCGTCCGCGGCCCACACCCGCAGCGTGCCCGAGCCGCCGCCGTGCACCACGCTGTTGGTGGCCAGTTCGGCGATGACCAGCGCCAGGTCCGCCTGGCCAGCGCGGCCGAGGCCGAGCCGGGCGCCCTCGTCGGTGGCCCGGTGGCGCGCCTCGGAGAGCGACGGCGCATCGAAACGGAACAACGGCGGGCCCGGCGCGGGCGGCAGCGGCTCGTTGTAGCGGGCGACGACGGCGCCGGGGGCGTAGGCGGAGCTGACCCGCTGCCGTCCGGTGCCGGCGTGCAGCACGGTGGGGTGGGTGGCGTGCGCGTCGGCGACCACCTCCGGGGCCAGGTCCCGGGTGTCGTACGGGCACAGGACGGTCGCCGCGCGGCCCCGGAACGCCGCGTTGATCAGCGCCTCATGCTGGGCGCAGGCCGGGTACTCGTCGGCCGTGCGGCCCGCCCACACCGGCTCGCCGACGATCCGCACCGGCGTGTGGGGCGGCTGGGCGTCGGCGAAGGGCCGCAGCACGCCGGGGATGATCCGGCCGGGGTTGCGTCCGGCCTGCCGCATGTCCAGGAACCGTACGGCGCCCTCGGCGTCGGGGCCGTCGCCGAGGGCGTCCCGGATCAGCCGGAGGTTCTCGCCGGGCACGGCCACCGCGACCGGTTCACCGGCCTCCAGCGCGGCGTGGACGAAAGGCACGATGCACGCGAGGTACTCCCGCTCGTCGCCGTAGAAGAGGGCGTGATGCGCGAAGGAGTCGGGCGGTGCGGCTGCGGTGCTCATGGCGTCAGTACCTCGATCCCTGCGTGATCGGGCCAGAACAGGCCCAGCGTGCGGCGCAACGCGGCCGGCGGATGGTGCAGCACGAGACGCCGGCCGTCGCCCAGCCGCGCGGCGGCGGCCGCGAGCGCGTCGGCGCCCGCCACGTCGACGAAGGTCACCCCGGCCAGATCGAGGCGGTACACCCCCTCGCCCTCGGCCACGGCGCGTTCCAGCGCGGCCGCCCACAGGCTCCGGGTGGCCAGGCCCACCTCGCCCGTCAGACGCACACCTGTCCGCCCCGGTAACAGCGTCACCGACAGACCGGCCACCGGCCGGTCCGGCCCGAACCGTGTCCCGCGCCGACTGTCCACACCGCCTCCCACCGTCCGCGCCGCCGTCCGAGAGGGCCCGCTGTCACCCGGGTCGCGTTTCCGCGCTTCCGTCTCTCGCATTTCCCGGTTCCCGTAATGGGTACGGACACTCCCACTCCGGACACGCGCACACCCGGCACGAAGGCGCCGTTCACCCGAACGGCCTCTTGCGCCGCGCGCCGGGCACGGCGCAGCCTCCCTCGTGGTGGCCGGCCCCACGGTGGCCGGCCCCACGGTGGCCGGACTCGTCATGCACGACGTGTCCGGCCCGACCCGTCCGGGCCGGGGGTACACCCGCCGGTTCGCCGCCTGCCGGGGGTGAGATGATCCCCGGCAGCACCGGATGGATGGACCGGACGACCCGCAGGAGCCCGAAGTGACACGCGCCGCGACCGTCGAGCGTGACCGGATGCGGCGTGCCGCCGTGCGGACCGGCGGCGTCGGCCGGGCCCACCGCCTGGCCGGCCAGGCCCGGGCCGGCCAGGTCGTCGTGCACACGGGCTTCGAGGGCCTGCTCGGCCGCCCCCGGACCGAGACGGTGGTGATAGGACTGTGAACGCCCTCGCCTCGCTGCCCCTCGAAGGCATCACCGTCGTCTCCTGCGAACAGGCGGTCGCCGCGCCGCTGGCCGCCCGGCACCTGGCCGACCTGGGCGCCCGGGTGATCAAGATCGAGCGCCCCGGCACCGGGGACTTCGCCCGCGACTACGACGAGACGGTGCACGGCATGTCCAGCCACTTCGTGTGGCTGAACCGCTCCAAGGAGAGCGTCACCCTCGACCTCAAGCACCCGGCGGCGGCCGAGATCATGGGCAAGCTGCTGGAACGCGCCGACGTGTTCATCCAGAACCTCGCCCCCGGCGCCGCCGAACGGCTCGGCCTGGGCGCGGAGGAACTGACCCGGCGCCACCCCCGGCTGATCACCTGCTCGATCTCCGGCTACGGGTCCAGTGGCCCGTACCGCGACGCCAAGGCCTACGACCTGCTCATCCAGTCCGAGGCGGGTCTGGTGTCGGTCACCGGCACCGAGGACGCGCCGGCCAAGAGCGGCATCCCGGCCGCCGACATCGGCGCCGGGATGTACGCGTTCTCCGGCATCCTGGCCGCCCTGTACGAGCGGGAGCGCACCGGGCGCGGTACGGCGCTGGAAGTCAGCCTGTTCGACGCGCTCGTCGAGTGGATGGGCTACCCGCTGTACTACGCCGGCTACGGGGGCACGCCGCCGCGCCGCGCCGGCACCAGCCATGCCGCCATCGCCCCGTACGGCACCTTCACCGCCGCGGACGGCAGCGACATCGTGCTGTCCATCCAGAGCGACCGGGAGTGGGTCGCGTTCTGCCGCGAGGTGCTGGACGCGCCCGGGCTGTCCCGCGACGAACGGTTCCGCACCGGCGCCCTGCGGGTCGCCAACCGCCCCGCCCTGCACCGGGAGATCGACGAGCGGTTCGGTTCGCTCTCCGGCGACGAGGTGGAGCGGTTGCTGCGCGAGGCCCGTATCGCGCACGCCCGGCTGAGGGACCTGGACGGCGTCCTCGACCACCCCCAGCTGCACGCCCGCGACCGCTGGACCGAGGTCGGCTCGCCGGTCGGGCCGCTGCGGGCGGTGCTGCCGCCCGTCGTCAGCCCGGGCCGCACCCCGCGGATGGACCCGATCCCCGCTCTCGGCGAGCACACCGGCCAGGTGCTGGCCTGGCTGGGGTACGACGCGGAGGCCCGCCGCTCGCTGCACGCCGACGGGGCCGTGTGATCCACCGGCGGCCAGGACGGCCGCCGGCCTCCTCCGCACGCCCGGTCCCGGCACGGTCCTCCCGGTAAAGAAGGCGCATGTCACTCCCCGGCCAGGTGTAGCCCACCGGGCGTCGGGCAGGCGCAGTGGCAGGACCACCGGGCCCCGGCGGGGCAGGCCCCCCACCCGCCCCGCCGGGAGACCGGCGGCGCGACGCGAAGGAACGTGACGACTGTCGGAAGCAGCGAGGCAGGCAGGGCATGACCTCAGCGGCACGGACCCCTCTGACGGGACGGTTGAACACCCTGGTCATCGACAGCCACGTGGAGGCGGGCCGGGCACGGCTCGCCCCCCGCGGGGAACTCGTCCACGGATGCGCGGACACGCTGGCCGCGACGCTGGCCGGCCTGCCGGCCGGCATCGACCGGATCGACCTGGACATGATCGGCGTCGTCTTCATGGACACGGCGGCACTGGAGTTCCTGGACGTTCTCGGGGCGTACGGCGACCGGCACGGCGTCCCGGTGCGGACCGGGAGCTGGAACGGCCAGCCGCGCCGCATCCTGGAACTGGCCGGGCTGGACGCCGAGGCCCCGCTGCGCTCGGCGGCCCACCGCGCCGACCAGGCGCCACCCCCTCCGGCGGCGTCCGCGGTCGCCCTGGAAAGGGCGGAACAGCTGGACCGACTGGACCAACTGCGGGAGGAGGCCGGGCAACTGCGCAACGCCCTCACCTCCCGCCCGGTCATCGACCAGGCGCGGGGCGTTCTGATGGCCACCCACTCCTGCACCCCGGAGGAGGCGTGGGACATCCTGCGGGAGGCCTCGCAACTGTCCAACACCAAGCTGCGTACGGTGGCCGCCGCGGTCACCGCCGGCGCCGAGGGCGACGGCCCGCCCCCTCCGCCCGCACTGCGCCTCGCCCTGCACACGGCGGCCGCCCGCCGCCTGCCCTGACGGCTGGTTCACGTCGGTCCCCGGGTGTGCCGGTGGGAGCGGCGGCGCACGGTGAAGGTGCAGGCGAGCACGCCGAGGCCCCAGGCGATCAGGAGGGCGCCCCACAGTGGCATGGTCACCACCGGGACGAGAAGGCGGATCTCGGTGCTGGCCCGGTTCTCGAAGATGAAGATCATCGCGATCGCGGTGGTCAGCACGAACGGTGTGATGCGGCGGACGACGGGGCGGGAGAAGAACGGCGTGTGCGCCTTGTGGTGCGTGCCGGCGGTCTGAGCCATGGGATGCCTCTCAATCACGCGCTGCCCCCTGCGTACAGCGTCCCCTCCGGCCGGACGGCCCGCCACCGAGGGCGACACCCCGCGGGCCGCGTGGTCCGAACAGGTGCCGGGCCGCGTGCGTCGGCCGGGGAGGACGGGCCGGAAGCGGTGACCGGGTTACGGTCGGTCGGTCGCCGGGCGAATCGGTACCGGGCGGGCGGATCGGTACCGGACGGACGGGTCGGTACCGGGCGGGCGGGTGGTACCGGGCGGGCGATCGTGATCGGGCGGGCGGCGGCGCCGGCCGACGGGCGGGAGGTGCTGCTGTGTCGACTGCGGAGCCGCGCTCCATCGTCACCCTCCTCCCGGTCATCCTGGGGCTCGCCCTCGCTTTCACCGTCACGACCGTCGACCCGCTGGTCCTCAGCCTGAACATGCCGCAGATCAGCCGGGCGCTCCAGGTGCCGCCCGACGCCGTCGGATTCCTGGGGGGCGCGGCGACACTGGTCGTGGCCGCCGCCGTGCTCGCCGTGGGCAGTCTCGGGGACGCCTTCGGGCTCAAGCGGCTGCTGATGCTGGGGCTGGTCGGCGTCATGGTCGTCAACCTGCTCTCCGCGGTCTCCCCCGGCTACGTGTTCCTGCTGGTGATGCGGCTCCTCGACGGGCTGGCGCTGGCCGCGATGCTGGGCGTGTCGCTGGCCCTGCTCAAGGCGTCGGTGCCGGCGGAGAGGCGGCCGGCGGCCATCGGCGTCTTCATGGCCATCGAGATGGCGCTGTGCGGAGTGACCCCCGCGGCCGGGGGCTGGGTGGTGGAGGCCGTCGGCTGGCGGTGGCTGTTCCTGCTCAGCCCGCTGCTGTCACTGATCTCCCTCGGGCTGACGGCCCGGTACGTCGCCGAGCCGCCCGTTCTGCGACGGCACCGGCTCGACATCGTCGGCGTCGGTCTGGCCGGCATCGCCCTGCTCACCCTCGTCTACGGCATCGCCGAGGCGGAGAACGGGTTCTCCCAGCTCCGGGCCTGGCTGCCGCTGTCGGTCAGCGCGGTCGCTCTCGTGCTGTTCGTGCTCCGGGAGCGCCGGACTCCGGAACCGGTCCTGGACCTGTCGTTGTTCCGCAGCGGCCCGTTCACCGTGGCCGCGCTGGCCTCCCTGGCGCTGAACTTCCTCGCCGCCGGGTTCAGTTTCGCGCTGGGGCAGTTCGGCAGTGTGATCCTGTCGCTGCCCCCGCGCACGATCGGCCTGCTGTACCTGCCCGGCACGGCGGCGATTGCCGGCGCCGTCGTCCTGGCGGGGCGCATGGTCGGGAAGTACACCCCCCGGCCGGTCCTCGTCACCGGCCTGCTGGTGCTGGCCGCGAGCGCGCTGCTGATGGCGGCGACCGCCGCGCCCACGATGCCGCTGTGGGTGCTGGTGCTGGCCACCTGGCTCACCAACCTCGGATCGCTGGTGGCTTCCGCCGCGGTGGCCGAGACCATCCTGTCCCACGCACCGCCCGGCAAGTCCGGCACCGTCGCCTCCGTCCAGCCGGCGTTCGGCATGACCGGCTACGCGCTCGGACCCGCCGTCTACCTCCTGCTGCTCGACCTCTTCTTCCAGCGGCAGTGGCTCAACGACGCCGCGGCGCGCGGCATGTCGGTGGAGGAGGCCGAGGAGGCCGTGGACGCGGTGCGCAGCGCGATGGCGCACAGTCCCGGCACCGCCGGATACGACCCGAACCTGCTCCGGCAGTCCGGACTGGCTCTCGGGCTCGACTTCACCAACGGCCTGCGGCTCACCATGCTGGTGGTGAGCTTCCTGCCGCTCGCCCTGGCCGTGGCCGCGTATCTGCTCATCCGGCCGTGGTCCAAGAACGTTGCCGCGCAAGGGAGATGAGCCGGCGCCCGGCCGTGCCGCGGTCCGCAGGGAATGCACGGTCGGACGCGGCGGGTCAGCATGGAGGGAAAGGGACGTTCCCCATGGAGGTTCGCATGGCTGACAACGAAACCTTCGTCCGCGACATCTTCCGGGCGTGGAACGACCGGGACTACGACCGCATCGCCGGGTCCGTGGCTCCGGACTGCACCCTCGTCGAGGAGGGCAGCGGAAGGACACTGCAGGGCCCGGAGGGCTTCGTCCGGCTCGCGAAGGCCATGTTCGACGCGATGCCGGACGGCCAGTTCACCGTCGACCACCTCACGGCCAAGGAAGACACGGTGGTGGTCGAGTACACGAGCAGCGGGACCCAGACCGGAGACCTGGTCACGCACGCCGGCACCCTGCCCGCCACGGGCCGTCACGTCACGGTGCACGGGTGCGACATCTACGAGGTCAAGGACGGCAAGATCAAGGAAGGCCGCGCCTATCTGGACACCGGCGCCATCATGAGCCAGCTCGGCCTGACCAAGCAGTTCCAGGGCTGACCGGATCCGTGGCCCGTGGTCCGTGGGGCGACGCACGGGCCACGGACCACGGGCCTTCGGCCGCGTGGCCCGTCAGGGCGTCGCCGCGGCTTCCGCGCGGCGTACGGCGACGTCCAGTACGGCCAGCAGCGCGTCGCGGACCGAGCCCGTCTTCCGGGCGTCGAAGACGACCAGGGGTACGTGCTCGGCGATGTCCAGCGCCCACCGCACCTCCGCGAGGTCGTGCTCGACCTGCCCGTCGAAGGCGTTGACGCCCACCGCGAAGGGGATGTCCCGGTGCTCGAAGTAGTCCACCGCCGCGTAGCAGTCGTCCAGCCGGCGGGTGTCGACAATCACCAGGCTGCCGAGGGCGCCCTCCACCAGGTCGTCCCACATGAAGCCGAACCGGTCCTGGCCCGGGGTGCCGAACAGGTACAGCTTCAGCGTCGGGTCGATGGTGACGCAGCCGAAGTCCATGGCGACGGTGGTGGTGATCTTGCCCGGCGTGTGGGTGAGGTCGTCCACTCCCGCCGCGACCTCGGTGATCGCGGCCTCCGTGGTCAGCGGCCGGATCTCTGATATCGAGCTCACGGTGGTGGTCTTGCCGACTCCGAAGCCGCCGGCGATGACCACCTTGACCGGGGTCGGAGTCTGTTCAGCTGGTGTCACGGAGTGTGTCCCGTGAGTCGGGGACGGCACGGAGACCATCGATAACCCTTCGCAGTACGGAGAGATCCTGGGCGATCCCGGCGTTCGGCCGGTGGACCGCCAGATGCCCGGCGACACGCAGGTCCTCGGCCAGCACACGCACCACATTGAGGTGCAGTCCCAGCTTCGCGGCCAGTTCCGCCACCGACTGCGGCTGCCGGCAGGCCGCGACGATGCCGTGGCGTTCGAAAGTGAGCGAGTGAAGGGCCAGCAGCCCGGCCGACGTCGACACGACCTGCGTCTCCACCGGCATCGGCCGCGTGCTGCCGTCCACCGACACCCGGCCGGTGGTCAGCAGGAACGGCCGTATCGCGGGTGCGCGGCGTTGCGGCTCCGGCGAGCCCTCGGCATCGTCCGCTGCCTCGTGCGGTGGTCCGACGACGGCCATCACGGTCCCTTCACGATGTGCCTCACCCGTGTCCCGGCGCCGACGGCCATCAGCGGGCCGACGCCGCGCCGACACTGTTCTTCAGTTCCAGCACCAGCTGGGGGGTGAGCGCGGCCCCGGCCCTGTTGGCGAAGAGCGTCATCTCGTAGGCGATGTTGCCCAGCTTCGCGTCCCCGGAGGTGACCACGCCGAGAACGGCTCCGGCGCCGATGGCCGACACCAGGACGTGGCCGTGCTCCAGGTCGATGATGACCTTGTCGAGGGCGCCGAGACCGTAGTTGCCGGAGGCGCCCGCGGCGAGGCTCGTCAGACCGGCCACGATCGCGGCCAGCCGTTCGGAGTCGGCCTGGTCGCGCAGCCGGGAGACGGCGATCAGCAGGCCGTCGGACGACACCGCGATGGCGTCGGCGACGCCCGCGGTGTCCGCGGCGAACCGTTCCAGCAGCCAGGTGAAATCGGCCGCGGCGGCCCGCAGGTCGGACGGTTCCGGCTGCTGGGAAGTGCTGTCAGCTGTCGACGTGGCCACGGCCCGACTCCTTCTGTGGTTCCTGGTGCTGAGATCGCGAGGGCCCGGTCGGAGCGTGGCTGCTGTCCCGCTCCGCCCGGCGGACGGCGGCCTCGAACTCGTCGAGTTCCGAGCGGACGGCTTCGGCGTCCGCGGGCTGCCGCACGGCCGGTTTCCGGTCGTTCGTTACGTCGGTCCGGGCGAGTGTGGCCCCCCGCACCCGTCGGCGCAGCGGGCGGGAGGTCCCGGCGGACGGCGGTTCGTCCGGGCCGGTGGTCCGCTCCGCGCCGTCGCGCGTGGCGGTCCGTTCCGCGGTGGCCCGGTCCGGGCCGGCGGGGGCCGCGCCGCGCCGCGGGAGTTCGCCGCGCGGCGACGGGACCGGCCCCTTCGCGGGCGCGGCGGACGCGGAGGCCGCCCCCACGGGCGACGGTGCCGGCACGGCGGTCTCCTTCCCGGTCCGCACGGGAAGCGGCGTCACGTTCGCGGCCGCACCCGTGGCGGCGGGCTGCGGGGTGTCCACGGGGGACGTGGCCGACAGGAGCGCGCCGGGCATCCAGACGGTGCCGGTGACACCGCCGCCCGGCGTACGGCTCAGGGCCACCCGCACACCCCAGCGCCGGGCGAGGCTGCCGACCACGAAGAGGCCGAGCACCCTGGTCGGTACGAGGTCCAGCCGCTCCCGGCGGATCAGCCGGGCGTTCTCCTCGGCGAGGCGCTCCGCGTTCATGCCGATGCCGTGGTCGATGATCTCGATCAGCGCCCCGCCCTCCTCGCCGACGTCGGCGCCGGGCCGGACGACCACCTCGACGGGTGTGTCGGAGGGGGAGAACGAGACCGCGTTCTCCAGCAGTTCGGCGAACATCAGCGTCAGGTCGCCGATGATGTCGGGCACGACGGCGGCTTCCGTCTCGGACCGCAGGTGCACCCGCGGGTAGCCCTCGATCTGGGCGAGCGACGCCCGGATGACGTCGGGCAGGGGGATCGGACGCGGCTCGACGCCCCGCTCCCGGATACCGGCGAGCAGCATCAGGCTGTCGGCGTTGCGCTGCAGGCGTACGGCGATGTGGTCGACGCGGTAGAGACGTTCGAGGAGTTCGAGGTCGGTCTCCTCGCGCTCCATCTCGTCGATCAGCAGGAGTTGACGTGTCGTCAGGTTGCTCACCCGGCGGCCGACGTTGCCGAACATCTCGGCCACGTTGCGGCGGCTCAGCACCTGGCGCTCCAGCAGTTGCGCGGCGGTCACCTGCACCTGGTTGAACACCTCGGCCAGGGCGCCGATCTCGTCGCGCACCGGGACGGGGATCGGCCGCGGCCGCAGCGGGGTGGCGTCGCCGGAGTCGTCGTCGGCGACCCGGGCGAGTTCCTCGCCCGCCACGTCGATCACCTGCTGGGCGGCGCCGGTCAGCGCCACCAGGGGCCGCACCACCGAGCGGCGGACCAGGACGCTGAAGGCCAGCCAGGCGACGAAGCCGAGCAGGGCCAGGGCGACGAGGTACAGCGCGCCCCGCAGCGCCTCCGAGGAGCTGGCGTCGGCCTGCGCGGCGGTCTGCTCGATCAGTGACCGGGTGATCCCGAGGCGGGTCTCGGACTGCCGGTTCCCGTCGGCGATCGCCTTGCGCAGCTGGGCCGGCGTCTTGCCCTGCAGGGCGCCGGGATCGATCTGCAACTGCGCGTACTGGGCCTCGATGCCGTTCTGTTCGGCGCTGCGGTCGATGCCGTCCATGCGCAGCACCTGGGCGGGTGTGGCGATCCGCTGGAACCGCTGCGCCTGGTGCTCGTAGAGGGCGCGGGCGTCGACCGCGCGGCTGTACTCGGTGAGGGGGTTGGCGTCGCGGGTCTGCGCGGAGAACACCGCGCTCTCGTAGGCCGCGTGGGCGGCGTCGGCTCGCAGCACCGTGTCGAGCAGCGCGGTGACGGAGGACGACGACGTGCCGGAGTAACGCTCCAGGCCGATGCCGTCGATCAGGTAGTCGACCGCGGAGGCGTAAGCGGGGTCGATGTCGGCGACGGAGACGTAGCCCCGTTCGAGCTTCTCGCGCAGCACCCCGAGGCCGCGGATGTAGTCGAGCGCCTGCGCCTCCTCGGACGGCAGGTCCGAGGCGAACGCCGAACGAACGGCGGCGACCTGCCGGTTGGTGTTCCGCTGTGCCTCGCGGTAGTCGGAGACCGGCGGCAGCGTGGCTCCGGGGCGGGCCTCGTCGTACTGCACGGAGAGCAGGAGCGCCTGCCGGTGTTCGGCCTGCACCTCGTTGATGAGCTTCGCGACCTGTTCGCTGTCACGCACCAGCTCGGCTATCCGGCCCGCGTCCCGGGCCTGCCGGGCCTGGCCGTAGGCGCCCACGCCGAGGAGCACGCCGACGGCCGCGATGGGCGCGATCACCAGGACGTTCAGCTTGCGGCGGAAGGGCCACCGGTCGAGGACGTTCGCCGCCTTCCGGCCCGGCCGGGGACTCCGGTCGGCTTCCCCCGGTGACTCGGGGGCGAGCGGCGGGTTACCTCTGTTCGCGGACACCCGAGCCTCCTTCGATGTGTTGCCGAGCGGCGGCAGCGCCGTCGTCGCAGCCGGACCGCCGATGGCCGGAAAGCGGACATGACTCAGCGGCGTTCACCGCCGAGCAGAGTGATGGGATCACGCCAGGTGTCCGAAATCCGGCTGCGTGAGCGTACCTGTACAGACAGTCGGATCGCAGCTTCTGGATCATCAAGAGATGATTACGGAATTCTTGCGAACGATGCACGGAACGTGACGCTTGGTCCGGGACGGCCCTCGTCGCCCCAGGTGAAAGCGGCCGTTGTAGTGTCCCGGCGGGGGAATTGACGCGAACCGACCGGTTGAGCATGATCCTCGGCAGCACGCTTGCTGCCACCCCTGCCGCCCCGGGCCACCGCTCGGGAACCGACGCCCGCCGTAGTCCCCGCAGCCTCGCCGAGGCGAAGCGGGTCCTCGGCGACGGCGACCGCGCGCCGGATCCGTCGCCCGTTCCCGAGTTGCTGTTCCCCGCTCAGCCCTGCTTTTCAGCCTGTGTTGGAGACCTCGTGCACCGCACCCGCAAGGCGGCCATGGCCGCGACCGTCCTCCTGGCCACCGTCAGCCTCGCCGCGGGCTGCTCCAGCGGTTCGAAGACCACCGATTCCGCGGCCGTGTCCGCCGGCGATTCGTCAAAGCCCGGCTGCCCCAGCGCCCTCGCCCGCGCCAAGCGCGACGTGAAGGCGGCCGAGGACGTCAACGCCCCCTGGTCCGGACCGACCAGCGGGCCCCGGGCCGTCCCGGACCGGCGCATCGTCTACATCGCCCAGACGCTGACCAACCCGGGCGTCGAGGGCGTCGCCCAGGGTGTCCAGGAAGCGGCCGACGTCATGGGCTGGCATCTGAGCACCATCAACGGCCAGGGCACGACCGCCGGTTTCAAGGCCGCCTTCGACCAGGCCCTCGCCGACAAGCCCGACGGCATAGTCATCGGCGGCTTCGATCCCAGCTCCACCTCCGAGCAGGTCGCGCGGGCGAACGCGGCCGGCATCCCGCTGATCGGCTGGCACGCCGTCGCCGCACCCGGCCCCAGCGAGAACCCGAAGCTGTTCAGCAACATCACCACGAGGGTCGAGGACGTGGCGCGGCTCAGCGCCGACTGGATCATCGCGCAGTCCAACGGCCGCGCGGGTGTGGTGCTGTTCACCGACGCCACGATCCCGTTCGCCAAGCACAAGTCCGATCTGATCAAGAAGGAACTCGCCACCTGCTCCGACGTGCGGCTGCTGAGCTACGAGAACATCCCGATCGCCCAGGCCAACAGCCGCACCGTCAAGCGGGTCTCCTCCCTCGCCGCCCGCTTCGGCGACAGCTGGACCTACTCCGCCGCCATCAACGACCTGTACTTCGGTTACGCGGAGTCCGCGCTGCGCGCGGCCGGCCGGCAGGGTGCGGGGACCCCGTTCAACATGGGGGCCGGGGACGGCGATCCGGCGGCGTTCAAGCGCATCAACGGCAAGGCGTTCCAGGCGGCCACCGTGCCCGAGCCGCTGTCCGAGCAGGGCTGGCAGATCGTCGACGAGTTCAACCGCGCCTTCGCGGGCAAGCCGTCCAGCGGATACGTCGCCCCCGTCCACATCACGACCGCGGCCAACAGCGGCGGCGCCCTGTCCTGGGACTCCGAGGGCTATCGCGAGGCCTACCGCAAGATCTGGGACAAGTAGCCGGGATCAGGGACGAGCGGCCGAGCTGGGACGAGCGGCCGAGCTGGGACGAGCAGCCGGGCGTCAGCCCCGTGGCCTGCCACGCCCCTCGGCAGGCCACGCCGGGGAGCGTGCCGCGGAGGCCGTCGACGCGGGCGCCGGCCCGGGTCCGGCGCCGGGCCGTGCCGGACGTTCAGTGGTCCCGGCCGGGCGGTCCGACGGCGTTCGCGATGCCGAGAGGCTGTTCCCGCTCCGCGCCGGCCGAGTGGTCCGGCGGCACGGCGGCACGGTGGTCGGCGATCGGGCGGGGAGCCGCGGCGGCGGCCGCCGGGACGATCTGGGCGCGCTTGGCGGCGTACTCGTCCGCGGTGACCGACAGGGACTCCGCGATCTGGCGCAGGTAGGAGATGAGCCGCTCGGTCTCCTCCGGGCCGCCCGCGGCCGCCGCCTGGGTGGTCTTCTCCCAGGTCTGCTGCAGGATCGCCTCCGCCTGCGCCCGCGCGGCCCGCACCATGTTCCGCGCCTGCTCGCGGGCGACGTTGACGGTGTTCTCGGCGGCCTGCTGGGCGCGGGCCTGCTGCAGCACCGCGTCCACGGTCGGCACCCCGGTCGGGCCGGTGCCGTCGCCGATGTTGTTCGCGCGGATCCAGTCCCGGTGGCGCTGCATGTCCGTGCGCAGGCGGTCGTTCTCCTGCGTCAGCTCGATCAGGGTGGCCGCGCAACGGCGCAGGGCGTCGTGCACCGCCTCCTCGCTGTAGCCGCGGCGGGTGAGGGGAGCGCGGGGAAAGGTCATCGACCGCAGCGCCTCGGGGCTCACCCGGCGGTCCCCCGGATGGTGTCCTCGTGTCCTGTTCACGTATCTCCGATCACCGAGCGTCTTCTTCGAAGTGCAGCAAGTCGTGGGAGACGCCCGCGCCCGCCAGATCGCGTACCGTCGCGGAGACCATGGACGGCGAGCCGCAGACGTAGAAGGAGCGCCCGTGCCAATGGGCGGCGCGCAGGACCGGACCGGCGAGGCTGCGGTTGTCGACGGTGCCGGCGTCCGCCCCGACCAGCGGCGTCACCCGGAGCCACGGGTTGGCCTCGGCCAGCTGCCGCAGCGCCTGCTGGTCGTACAGGCCCCGCTCGTCCCGCGCTCCGACGAACAGGTCCACCCCCCGCACGGGCCCCTGCCAGGCGATCTCCTCCACCAGGGCGCGCATCGGGGCCAGGCCGGTGCCCCCGGCGATCAGCACCAGGTCCCGGCCGCCGGACGCCTGCAGGGTGAGCCGGCCGCCGACCGGGGAGCCGAGGCGCAGCACGTCCCCTCGGCGCAGTCCGTAGACCAGCGCCGGGCTGACCAGGCCTCCGTCGACGGCGCGCACATGGAACTCGATGGTCCCGTCGGCGCGTGTCGCGTTGGCCGGGGTGAACGACCGCCAGGTGCTCGGCAGCGTCGGGGTCTCCACCATGACGGACTGGCCGGCCCGGTACGCCATCGGACGGTCCAGGCGCAGGGTGATGACCGCGAGGTCGAAGCCGCGCGGCTCGATCTGCACCACCTCGCCGTTCCACCACGGCGGGTTCACCCTGGCGTCGGTCTCCGCGGCTTCCACCATGGTGCGGGCCACCAGGGTGTACGCCTCGGTCCAGCCGTGCTGCAGCTCCGGGGTCCACGCTTCGCCCAGGAAGTAGGCCAGCGTGGCCAGCAGCGCCTGACCCACCGCCTCGTAGTGCTGTGCCACCACCTGGAACTTGCGGTGGTCACGGCCGAGTTGACGCAAGTACGGCAGGAGCCGGTCCGGGTCGTCCGCCTCGGCGACGATCCGGCCCAGGGCGGCGACGAGCCGGTCGCGCTGTGCCCCCATGGCGACGGGGAACATCGGCCGGACCTCCGGCGCGATGAGGAACAAGTACGAGTAGAAGTACCGCGGTACCTCGTCTCCCGACTTGCCCACCAGGGCGAAGGAGTCTCTCAGTGCCTGGGAATCGCTCATGTCCGAACTCCGGTGGCTGGTATCAGGTGTGACCTCCGAAAACATCGGCGAGCCGGCCGACGGCTCGTCAGGGTGCGGCTGCCGCTGCCGGGGTCAGCGCGCGGCGGCCTCGCCGGCCGCGACCATCGTGTCGCTGATCACCCCGTAGACCGCCGTCCAGGATTCCTCGACGGCCGGCGTCCACGCGTCGCCCGCGTAGTGCCGCAGGGAGGCGATCAGGCTGCTGCCCACGGCGGGGTAGTGCTCCGCCAGCGCGCCGTAGCCGGCGTGACGGCGCCCCAGGTTCTGGAGCATGCCGACCAGCGTCTCGGTGTTCTCGAGGTTGGCGACCAGGGCGCCCAGCGCCGCCCACAGGCGGTCGCGCTGCTCGTCGAGGTGAGCGGCGAACAGCGGGCGCACGCCCGGGTTGTGGGTGAAGAGGTGGTCATAGAAGTACTCGGTGAGCTGCGGCCCGTGGGGCTTGACGACCGCGAAGCTGCTGCGGATGAGTGAGGGGTCTGGGGTGGTCATGCGGGCCGACTGTAGCCATGCGCACACTGATCGAACAAGCTGAGTTCGATCAGCTCACCGAGCGGTGACGCGCCGGGGGACCGGCCGCGCCCCGGTGACTGCGGGTACAAGCAGTGCCATTTCAAGTCGCTTTACACTTAAGCCAGTTGGGAGAACCGGAGCTGTGACCTTCGCCATACGTCACGTCGCGTCCGCCTCCCCTACACTGCCGTCCCGGCCCTCCCCGCCGACCGGACGCGCCCCGTCTGCGCCTTCGTCGTCACGGCGCCGTTCGACGCCGGCGCCGCCCGGCCGACGTGGCCGCGCGGGCGACTCGGCGTCCTTGATGGTCAGTGACGGACGGCGGTCTGCCGCTCGGCCGGGGTGCCGCCGCTCGCGACGACAACGCCGGGGGCGCTCTGACGGCGTTCGAGAACCGCCGAGACGAGGGCGAGGAACAGGGCGGCCAGGGCCATGAGGGCGCCGACCCAGTTGGGGGCGGTGTAGCCGAGGCCGGCCGCGATGACGAGGCCGCCGAGCCAGGCGGAGAGTGCGTTGCCGAAGTTGAACGCGCCGATGTTCACGGCCGAGGCCAGCGTCGGGGCGCCGCTCGCCTGGTCGAGGACGCGCTTCTGGAGCGGCGGCACGGTGGCGAAGCCGAGGGCTCCGGTCAGGACGATCGTGACAGCGGCGAGAGCCTTGTGGTGTGCGGTGAGCGTGAAGAGCGCGAGCACGACGGCCAGGCCGCCGAGGGAGACGTACAGCATGGGCATCAGGGCGCGGTCGGCGAAGCGGCCGCCGACCAGGTTGCCGCCGACCATGCCGAGCCCGAAGAGGACCAGCAGCCAGGTCACCGAGCCGTCGGCGAAACCGGCGACACGGGTCATCATCGGCGCGATGTAGGTGATGGCGGCGAAGACGCCGCCGAAGCCGAGGACGGTCATCGCCATGGCCAGCAGGACCTGGGCGTTCTTGAACACGGCGAGCTCATGGCGCAGGCGCGCGCCCTCCGGCCGGGGCATCTCGGGGACCAGTGCGGCCACACCGAGCAGCCCGACCACGCCGAGCCCGGCGACCACGGCGAAGGTGGCCCGCCAGCCGGCGTGCTGCCCGACGAGGGTTCCCAGGGGCACGCCGACCACGTTGGCGACCGTGAGGCCGCTGAACATCATCGCTATGGCACCGGCCTTCCGGTCCGGGGCGACCAGGTCGGCGGCGACGACCGAGCCGATGCCGAAGAAGGCGCCGTGGGCGAGCGAGGCGACGACGCGGCCGATCAGCATCACGGCGAAAGTGGGCGCGACGGCGGAAAGCAGGTTCCCGGCGATGAACAGGCCCATCAGCAGCATCAGCATGCGCTTGCGGGAGACCTTGGTGCCGAGCGCTGTCATCAGCGGAGCGCCGAACATGACGCCGAGCGCGTAACCGGTCACCAGAAGGCCCGCGGTGGGGATGGAGACCCCGAAGCCGGCCGCGACCTCGGGCAACAGGCCGGTGATCACGAACTCGGTGGTTCCGATGCCGAAGGCCCCGATCGCGAGTGCCAGGAGCGCGAGAGGCATGAGGGGTACACCTTCCGAGGTTGTTGCGGATGCGTTTTACCTCCGCAGACAATACTTGCAGACGCGCACTAAGTGCAAGGGATGGCAATTTCGCCAGCACCCTGTCCGTCACCGCGCCCTGTCCGTCACCGCACGGTCGGCCGGTCACCGCGCAGGAACACGGCGCTGGTGAGGGTGCCGAGGAGGACGACGGCGGCGTTGACCGCGATGGCCGTCTTCAGTCCGCCGAGGACGGCCGCGGCTCCGGTGCCGGTCATCGCGGCGGTGGCGACGGCGCTCATGACGGGGGTGCCCATGGTGATGCCGATCTGCTGGGTCATGGTCGCGAGCCCGGTGGCCAGGCCCTGTTCGTGGTCGGCGAGACCGGAGGTGGCGGTGACCATGAAGCCGACGATGACGAGCATGTTGCCGACACCGCCGGCGAAGGTGGCGGCCAGCAGCAGCCACATCCAGGAGCCGTCGCCGCCGAGGCCGAGCAGGGCGGCCGTGAACACGGTCTGCAGGATGCCGCCGGTGATCAGCGTCCGCCTGCTGCCGGTCTTCCCGATGACCTTCGGGGCGATCGAGCCGCCGACGACCGTTCCGATGCCCAGCACGCCGAAGGACAGTCCGGCGGCCAGCGGGGAGAAGCCGAGCACCTCCTGGAGGTAGAGGGTCAACAGGAAGACCAGGGAGGTCTCGGTGAGGAAGGCGATCAGACCGGCGACGTTGCCCCAGGCCACCGAACGCCTGCCGAGCACGCCGAGCGGCACCAGCGGGGCGCTCGCCTTGCGCTCGACGGCCCAGAACACGAGCAGCAGGAGCACGCCGGCCGCCGGCGGCAGCAGGGCGCTCGGGGAGCCCCAGCCCCGCTCACCGGCCTGGGTGAGGCCGAAGACGATGGCCAGCAGACCGAGGGTGACGCTGATGGCGCCGGGCACGTCCAGCTTCGGGCGCTCGTCGGGCCGGGACTCCTCGATGACCGTCGGGGCGACGATCAGGACGGCGAGGGCGACGGGCACGTTGACGAAGAACGCCCAGCGCCAGGAGAGCAGGTCGGTCAGCAGGCCGCCGAGGATCGCGCCGGTGGTGAAACCGGCGGACATCAGAGCCCCGTTGAGGCCGAGGGCCTTCTCCCGCAGCGGTCCCTCCGGGAACGAGGTCGTCATGAGCGAGAGGCCGGCCGGGGTGACCGCGGCGGTCGCGAGCCCCTGGAAGACACGCGCCGCGATCAGCACCTCCGGGTTCCGCGCCAGACCGCCCACCAGCGA
Organism: Streptomyces sp. NPDC031340; assembly: GCF_055569945.1. Lineage (NCBI taxonomy): Bacteria > Bacillati > Actinomycetota > Actinomycetes > Kitasatosporales > Streptomycetaceae > Streptomyces > Streptomyces sp. NPDC031340. Next base: position 2,215 of record NZ_JBVIIE010000047.1, on the reverse strand, counting down.
GGCCGCGCCCAGCACCACCAGACCGCCGAGGAAGAGCCGACGGCGGCCGAACAGGTCCGCGACCCGGCCGAACAGCAGGGTGAAGCCCGCCGCGCACAGGGCGAACGCGGTGCCGATCCACTGCAGGTGCGCCAGGGAGAAGCCCAGGCCCTCGCCGATCACCGGCAGCGCCACGTTCAGGATGGAGAAGTCCACGGCCAGCATGAACTGGGCCGCGAGCAGCAGCACCAGCACCAGCCGCAGGCGCGGGGTGAGGACGGCCGGGGCCGCTCCCACGGCCGTAGCGGCCGTGTCCGAATCGGTGACGGACATGACGTCGAGTCCCTTTCATCCGGTTTCGTGCGAGCTTTCGGTTCTCGAGCCAACTCAAGAGCCTTGATGCGTCGGCGGTGCGCACCGCCGGGAACGAGACTCGTCCCGGCCCGGAACCCCAGCCAGCGCCCTGTCTCGCACAGCCGCCGCGAGGGTGGTCATCGCATGACCACCCTCACGGCTCGGAACCGGCGCGGCGGGCGGGCATCATCAAGAGGAGCGAACGGGAGGCATCGATGGAGGCTGCGTCCGAACTGGGGGATTTCCTCAAGTCCCGCCGTGCCGCACTGCGCCCGGAGGACGTCGGCATCACCCCGCATCCGACCCGACGGCGGGTCAGCGGGCTGCGCCGGGAGGAGCTGGCCATGCTCGCCGGGGTGAGCATCACCCACTACACCCGTCTCGAACAGGGCCGCGCCCTCGGCGCCTCGGACTCGGTGCTGGACGCGATCGCGCGCACCCTGCGGCTGACAGACGACGAGACCGCGCATCTGAAGGACCTGGCCCGCCCCTCCCCCGGCGCGGCCCGCCCCACCGCACCCCGCGCGGAGCGGGCCGGCCGTTCGGCACGACAGCTGCTGGCGGCCATGTCGGAGGTGCCGGCGCTGATCCTGGACCGCCGCAACGACATCCTGGCCTGGAACCGGCTGGGGCACGCACTGCTCGCGGCGCATCTGCCCGCGGACAGCCCCGAGACGCCGGGCACCCGGCCCAACCTGACGCGGATGCTGTTCCTGGACGAGCGCTACCGCGCGCTCTACACCGACTGGCACGACGAGGCGCAGCTCGCGGTCGCCTCGTTGCGGCTGATCGCCGGCCGGCACCCCGACGACCGCCGGCTGGCCGAACTGGTCGGCGAACTCACCGTCCAGTGCGACGAGTTCGCCTCCCGCTGGGCCCGCCATCCGGTGCGCACCTGCACCTCGGGGACGAAGCGGCTGCGCCACCCGCTGGTCGGCACGATGGACCTGAGCTTCGAGAACCTCGTCATCCCCGGCTCGTCCGGCCAGCGCCTGATCGCCTACACGGCCGAACCGAGCTCCCCCTCCGAGGCGGCCCTGCGCCTGCTCGCCAGCGCGGCCGCGTCCGAGGCCGGGAGCACCTCCGCGGCGGTGTGAGGCCGGGGCGCGCCTACCGGCCGGGGAGGACGCCGGCCCGATCGGACGGTGGCCGACCACGGGCCCGGTCCTGCGGCGGAACCGAGCAACGCCCGCGTCGGCGGTCGGCGCTCGCCCGCATCGCGTCCGCCGTCGTGAAGGACGGGGAAAACCCACTGTGGCTGGGGCGGTCGGCTCAAGCGCTGAAGGCCATGACGCCAAAGATGAAGCCGAGCACCATGCCTGCAACCGAAAGGCCCATGGCCAGGGCGGCGTGCGGCTCCTTCCGCTTCATCGCGAGAGCCGACAACACGATCGCGAACAGCCCTGGAACGATGGGGAAGAAGAGCAGAGATACCGCTGCGCAAGCAAACGCACCCCAGACGAAGCTCGCCGACCTACCTCCGCCTGGCTCGCCATAGGTGGTGCCGCACTCCGGGCAGAAGGTCTTGGCCGTCTGCGTGAGAGTTCCACAAGCGGAGCAGAGCTTGGTCGGGGACTGCTCAAACGGTGCCGCGCTCATCCGAAGCTGGCCTTCGCGGTCGCGAGGATCTTCTTGTTCGGGCTGGCGAACAAGGCATAGACGTTGTCAACTGCCGCAGTGGAACGGAGCGTCAGTTGAGCGTGACCTGACTGCGCACTCGGCACGGTGATCGTCAACTCGCCGTTGGTCGGGAACTTCTTGTAAGCGCCAGTCACCTGACCGAGGACGGGACTGCTGCAGGGTTGGGTGACACCTGACCTGGCTTGCTGAGAGGCGGCCTGGAAGGATGTCGCAGTGCCCAAGCCGTATCCCAAGGAGTTCC
>NZ_JBVIIE010000046.1:0-76017 GCF_055569945.1 Streptomyces sp. NPDC031340 | reverse complement strand
AACGCTCGGCTGGGAAACCCCAGCCGAGCGCCTGCATAAACTGCTCGCGGCCTGACCAACACGACCACGTGTTGCGACGACCCCTAGAAAGCGCCCAGCGAGGAGCGGGCCTTCGGCGTCGTTCACTGCTTGGCGAACTTCCCGCTCACCTCGTCGTACACGCCCTTGGCCACGTCACCCAGCCGCGGACCGGCCAGCCAGCCCGACGTCACCGGGCCGATCGAGGTGTTGGACACCAGCGCCGGCTTGCCGTCCGAGCCCGTCTCGACCCAGCCGCCGCCGGACGAACCGCCGGTCATGGTGCAGCCGATGCGGTACATCGTCGGGTCGGAGGTGTTCATCGACAGCCGGCCCGGCTTGTCCGTGCACTGGTACAGCTTCTGCCCGTCGTAGGGGGCCGCGGCCGGGTAGCCGGTCGCCGTGATGGCGGAGACCTTCGGCACGGCCGGGGCGTCGAAGTTCACCGGAAGAGCCGAACCGACCGTCTCCTCCAGGGACTTGCCGTTGCCGCCCTTCTCCGGGGTCACATGGATGACCGCGAAGTCGTACGAGGCGCCGTCGCCGCCGGTCTCCCCGCCCTGCTCGATCCACTGGTCCGAGGTCTGCGCCCAGTCGCCCCACCACACACCGTACGGAGCGACCTCCTCCCGGGTGGCGTTCTGCAACTGGTCGGCCGTCCGGCCCGCGTCGTTGTACGACGGCACGAACGCGATGTTGCGGTACCAGCCGCCCTTCTTGCCCGCGTGCACGCAGTGGCCCGCCGTCCACACCAGGTTGGACTTGCCCGGGTGCGCGGGGTCCTTCACCACGGTCGCCGAGCAGACCATCGTGCCCTCGGGCGAGTCGAAGAACACCTTGCCCGCCGTCGCGGCGTTGGCGTGGTACGTGGGAGCCACGGCCTTCGCCTGCACCGGCGAGGGCGTCGGGTCGGTCACCCCCTGGTCGCCGGAGATGTCGTTCTCGTCGACGCTCTTGTCGGGGTCCTCGGCGTCACGCATGCGGTCCGGGTCCCACAGGCCCTTGATGATCGGGTTGATGAACTCGTCGGCCTCACGCAGCCAGTCGTCCTTGTCCCAGTTCTTCCAGGCGCCGTTCTTCCACTTGTCGAGGTCGAACCCGTGCTCCTTGAGCTTCTGCTTGATGTCGTCGGGTATCTGGATCTTGCCGTCGCTGCCGCCGGTGGCGGTGGCGGAGGCCTGGCTGTCGGCCTTGGCGTCACCGGAGGAACAACCGGTGGCGGTGAGCGCCAGCGCCGAGGCGAGGGCGACGGCGGCGAGAACGGGGGAGGTCCTGCGGCGTACGCTCCCCCCACTGCGAGCGGTGAACGGCGGCCTGGTGGATCGCATGGTCTGAACTCCCCCTGAGGTGGTGAAAGAACCGGGCGCTGCGACCGTGACCGCACGCGCTGCCCCGGTTCGTCGCAACGGCACCACACACTATGCGCTCGCTGTGGGGGAGTTCCGACGGAACGGCAACGGTTCGGCTACAAGGCTTCTGACCTGCCGCTCCGCGAGCGGGAGTCGGTTCACGCCGACGCCAACGGCGTCGTACGCGGCCCGCGTTGCGGGGGCCAGGGCCGCCCCTGGAGCGCAGAAGGATCTCGGTCCCGGCCGTAACCCGTCGGGCGGGGCGGGGTTGTAGCGGTTGGGGGGTAGGCCGCGCGCGTGCGGCTCCTCCGTGCCCGGGGGAAGGGAGGACGAGGAGAACGTGGCCGAGTCTGCGCACGACACGGTCCCGCGGAGCCGACCGAGGTCCGCGGTGTCGCGGCGGTCGCCGACCGCACGGGAGTCCGCGGCACCCACCTACGCGCGTGCCCTGCCGATCGTCCCGGTGCGGGCCCGCGGGCCGACCATCGAGGGCGCCGACGGGCGCCGCTGCCTCGACTGCCACTCCTGCGCCGGGACGCCCGTCTGGGCCACGACCACCCCGTCGTCCCGGAGGCGATCCGCGGGGGTCCTCGACTCGGGCGCGCCCTGCACGTCCCGGACCACGCGACGCCGGCCGAGGACGCGTTCGTCACCGAGCTGCTCGGCACCCTGCCGCGTGCGGTTCCGCGGACCGGGGGAAGCGGACGTGGTGGCGGCGGCCCGTGACCGCACCGGCCGCCACGGGGCGCCGTGCCCGTCGAGGAACCTGTCTCGTCCCGTCTCGCGAGAGGAACGCCGCCGTGCCGCCCACCGCCCCCGGATCCGCCTTGATCGCCCGATTGTCAGTGCCGGGCCGTAGGGTGGTCGCGCTATGACGAAGCCCTCACTCCCCGAACTCCTGCATGCCGCCGTCGCCGCCGTCGGCGGCACGGAGCGCCCCGGCCAGGTGACCATGGCCGAATCCGTCGCGGAGGCGATCGACGACGGCTCCCACCTGCTGGTCCAGGCCGGCACCGGCACCGGCAAGTCGCTGGGCTACCTGGTGCCCGCCCTCGCGCACGGAGACCGCGTCGTCGTGGCCACGGCCACCCTCGCCCTGCAGCGCCAGCTCGTCGAGCGGGACCTGCCGCGCACGGTCGACGCGCTGCACCCCCTGCTGCGCCGCCGCCCGGAGTTCGCGATGCTCAAGGGCCGGTCGAACTACCTGTGCCTGCACCGCCTCCACGAGGGCGTCCCGCAGGACGAGGAGGAGGGCCTCTTCGACCAGTTCGAGGCGGCCGCGCCCACCAGCAAGCTGGGCCAGGACCTGCTGCGGCTGCGTGACTGGGCGGACGAGACCGAGTCCGGCGACCGCGACGACCTCACGCCCGGGGTCTCCGACCGTGCCTGGTCCCAGGTGTCGGTCTCGTCCCGCGAGTGCCTGGGCGCGTCCAAGTGCGCGTACGGCGCCGAATGCTTCGCCGAGATGGCCCGCGAGCGCGCCAAGCTGGCCGAGGTCGTCGTCACCAACCACGCGCTGCTCGCCATCGACGCCATCGAGGGAGCCCCGGTCCTGCCGCAGCACGAGGTGCTGATCGTCGACGAGGCGCACGAGCTGGTCTCGCGGGTCACCGGCGTCGCCACCGGCGAGCTCACCCCCGGCCAGGTCAACCGTGCGGTGCGCCGCGCGGCGAAGCTGGTCAACGAGAAGGCCGCCGACCAGCTCCAGACCGCCGCCGAGGGCTTCGAGCGGCTGATGGAGCTGGCCCTGCCGGGCCGCCTGGAGGAGATCCCCGAGGACCTCGGCTACGCCCTCATGGCGCTGCGCGACGCCTGCCGTACGGTGATCTCCGCGATCGGCGCGACCCGCGACAAGTCCGTCCAGGACGAGGACGCGGTCCGCAAGCAGGCCCTCGCCTCCGTGGAGTCGGTGCACGACGTGGCGGAGAGAGTGGTGAACGGCGCCGAGTGGGACGTCGTCTGGTACGAGCGCCATGAGCCCCGCGGCGGAGCCGCATATCGGTACAGCGGCGCCTCCCTGCGGGTGGCCCCCATGTCCGTGTCGGGCCTGCTGCGGGAGAAGCTCTTCGCGGACCGCTCCGTGATCCTGGCGTCCGCGACGCTGAAACTGGGCGGGGACTTCAACGGCGTCGGCGCGTCCCTGGGCCTCGCCCCGGAGGGCACCGAGGGCGACGACGTGCCGCAGTGGAAGGGCATCGACGTCGGCTCCCCCTTCGACTACCGCAAGCAGGGCATCCTCTACGTCGCCAAGCACCTGGCCCGTCCCGCCCGCGACGGCGACCGCGCGGACATGCTCGACGAGCTGACGGAGCTGATCCAGGCGGCGGGAGGCCGCACGCTGGGCCTGTTCTCCTCGATGCGGGGGGCCCAGCTCGCCGCCGAGGAGCTGCGTTCCCGCATCCCCGAGTTCCCGATCTTGCTCCAGGGCGAGGAGACCCTCGGGGAGCTGATCAAGAACTTCGCGGCCGACCCGCGGACCTGCCTCTTCGGCACCCTGTCGCTCTGGCAGGGCGTCGACGTCCCCGGCCCCAGCTGCCAGTTGGTGGTGATGGACAAGATCCCGTTCCCGCGGCCGGACGATCCGCTGATGAGCGCCCGCCAGAAGGCGGTGGAGGACGCCGGCGGCAACGGCTTCATGGCGGTCGCCGCCACCCACGCCGCGCTCCTGATGGCCCAGGGCGCCGGCCGCCTCGTACGGGCGTCGGGGGACCGCGGTGTGGTCGCGGTGCTGGACCAGCGGCTGGCCACCGCCCGGTACGGGAGTTACCTGAAGGCGTCACTGCCCGACTTCTGGTACACCACGGACCGCAACCAGGTGCGCAGGTCGCTGGCGGCGATCGACGCGACGGCGAAGCAGACGGAGGCAGAGGCCCAGTAGGACCCCCGGCCCCGCCCGACGGCCCCGAGGGCGGCCGGGGACAGTGCAGGGCCCCGGAACCGGCGCAGTGGTCCCGGGGCCCGGTCAGGGAGCGGTTCCGACGCAGGACCGCTCGCTGCGGCGGTCACACGCGCCGCAGCACCGCCACCACCTTGCCCAGGATGGTCGCGTCGTCGCCGGGGATCGGCTCGTACGCGGAGTTGTGCGGGAGCAGCCAGACGTGGCCGTCCTCGCGCTTGAAGCGCTTGACGGTGGCCTCGCCGTCGAGCATGGCGGCCACGATGTCGCCGTTCTCGGCGACGGGCTGGCGGCGCACCGTGACCCAGTCGCCGTCGCAGATCGCGGCCTCGATCATCGAGTCGCCGACGACCTTCAGCACGAACAGCTCACCGTCGCCCACGAGCTGGCGGGGCAGGGGGAAGACGTCCTCCACCGACTCCTCGGCGAGGATCGGACCACCGGCGGCGATGCGGCCGACCAGCGGGACGTACGACGCGGCGGGCTTGCCGGCGGTGTCGGTGGGCTGCACGGAGGCGGCCTGGTCGGAGCCGCGCACCTCGTACGCGCGCGGGCGGTGCGGGTCGCGGCGCAGGAAGCCCTTGCGCTCCAGCGCCATCAGCTGGTGGGCGACCGAGGAGGTGCTGGACAGGCCGACCGCCTGGCCGATCTCCCGCATCGACGGCGGGTAGCCGCGCCGCTGCACGGAGTCCCTGATGACCTCGATCACCCGGCGCTGCCGGTCGGTGAGCCCGGAGCTGTCCGCCCGGATGCCTGGAGGTCGGCCCGGCAGGGAGCGCTTGGGTCCCTCGGCGTTCACAATTTCGTTCATCGCATGCACCGGCTCGAGTCGGCCCTGGGAGCGGTCCTGGGCAGTGATGGTGGCGCTGTCTGCGGTGGTGGTCACGTCGGCCCCTCTCGATGGTCTCCCTGCTGGACAACGGTAGTTGCTTTCGAAAGGTTGCGCCAAACACACGTTCGAGTGAAAAACTGCGAGTTACCTGACGCGATCGCGTGTTTGGGTGTATGGCTGACGCGGCGCCCGGCAGGGGGGAAGAGCGCGTTGTTGTACTCTTCACCGCCGGGCCGGTGACCTTGTGGGTCGCCGCCCCAGTCTGCCATCCGGAAGGCCGTCGGCCGGGACCGGCTCCGCGTCTGCGCGGGAGTCCCACGCCCCCTCCCTGTGGCGCCCACGCTATCCCCGCACGCGCGGTGACGGTACGGCTGTGCGCGGACGTGTTCGCCGCGTCCCGGCGAGTGCCGCCGCCGTGCGCGGACGGGTCCCGGCGAGTGCCGCCGCCGCGTGCCCGTCGCGCCGCGCCCGCCTCGTCGCGCCGGGCCGGCCTGCCCGCGTCGGCCGTCCCGGCGCGCCGTGCCCGGCCCGACATCGCGCGACACGCGCGGGCGACCTGTGTGTATGAGCCAATCCCCACATCTAGTGGTTGGATTGCGACAGCAGCCCAGAAGTTGTGGTGCCCCGGGTCTTCGGACCTCCGGAGATCGCCTATGCTGGGGGCTGCTTCGAGGGGCTCGTGAGGCCCAGCGAGGTTGTTGAGTCTGCTGTGAGGAGGGTTGGGAACCATGCACTGCCCCTTCTGCAGGCACCCCGACAGCCGTGTCGTCGACAGTCGTACGACCGACGACGGCACGTCGATCCGCAGGCGCCGCCAGTGTCCTGACTGCTCCCGTCGTTTCACGACGGTGGAGACGTGCTCACTGATGGTGATCAAGCGGTCCGGAGTCACCGAGCCCTTCAGCCGCACCAAGGTCATCAACGGCGTGCGCAAGGCGTGCCAGGGGCGGCCCGTCACCGAGGACGCGCTGGCCCAGCTCGGCCAGCGGGTCGAGGAGGCGGTGCGGGCCACCGGGAGCGCCGAGCTGACCACCCACGACGTGGGGCTGGCCATCCTCGGTCCGTTGCAGGAACTCGACCTCGTCGCGTATCTGCGGTTCGCCTCCGTCTACCGGGCGTTCGACTCGCTCGAGGACTTCGAGGCCGCGATCGCGGAACTCAGGGAGGAGACGCGACGCGCCGCCGCGGACGACGACGGCCGTGAGGACGCTGTCGCGGAGAGCCGGGAAGACGAAGAAGACGAATCCGGGCCCGGGGAGACCGTCCAGGTCCCCGAGCCCGCCCACGCCGCCGACTGACCGGAGAGCCGGAACCGGGCTCGAGGCCCCGGGACCGGCCGGACGGCGGCGATCGAAGACCTGTTGCGGGCGGCAGTGAGAGGGCGCCCGCGACATCAGACACCACACCGTGCCACGGGAACATTCGGGGCACTTCAGGGCGTTTCGCCCGTACCAGGGAGGCGGCATGACAGAGACGGCGAGCGGTCCGGCACGAGGTTCCCGAGCCAAGGGAGCCAAGGCCGGCAAGGGGCTGCGTATCGAGCGCATCCACACCACCCCGGGCCTGCACCCGTACGACGAGGTGACCTGGGAGCGCCGTGACGTCGTCATGACCAACTGGCGCGACGGCTCGGTCAACTTCGAGCAGCGCGGCGTCGAGTTCCCCGACTTCTGGTCGGTGAACGCGGTCAACATCGTCACCAGCAAGTACTTCCGCGGTGCCGTCGGCACCCCGCAGCGCGAGACCGGCCTCAAGCAGCTGATCGACCGCATCGTGAAGACGTACCGGAAGGCCGGCGAGGACTACAAGTACTTCGCCTCGCCCGCCGACGCCGAGATCTTCGAGCACGAGCTGGCGTACGCCCTCCTGCACCAGGTCTTCAGCTTCAACAGCCCCGTCTGGTTCAACGTCGGCACGCCGCAGCCCCAGCAGGTCTCCGCCTGCTTCATCCTGTCCGTCGACGACTCCATGGAGTCGATCCTCGACTGGTACAAGGAAGAGGGCATGATCTTCAAGGGCGGCTCCGGCGCCGGCCTGAACCTCTCCCGCATCCGCTCCTCCAAGGAACTGCTGTCCTCCGGCGGCAACGCCTCGGGTCCCGTCTCCTTCATGCGCGGTGCCGACGCCTCCGCCGGCACCATCAAGTCCGGCGGCGCCACCCGCCGGGCCGCCAAGATGGTCATCCTCGACGTCGACCACCCCGACATCGAGGACTTCATCGAGACCAAGGTGAAGGAAGAGGAGAAGATCCGCGCCCTGCGCGACGCGGGCTTCGACATGGACCTCGGCGGCGAGGACATCACCTCCGTCCAGTACCAGAACGCCAACAACTCGGTCCGCGTCAACGACGAGTTCATGAAGGCGGTCGAGTCCGGCGGCAAGTTCGGCCTGCGGGCGCGGATGACCGGCGAGGTGATCGAGGAGGTCGACGCCAAGTCCCTCTTCCGCAAGATGGCGGAGGCGGCCTGGGCCTGCGCCGACCCGGGCATCCAGTACGACGACACCATCAACCACTGGCACACCTGCCCGGAGTCCGGCCGCATCAACGGCTCCAACCCCTGCAGCGAGTACATGCACCTGGACAACACGTCCTGCAACCTCGCCTCGCTGAACCTGATGAAGTTCCTGAAGGACGACGGCAAGGGCAGCCAGTCCTTCGACGTCGACCGCTTCACCAAGGTCGTCGAGCTCGTCATCACCGCGATGGACATCTCCATCTGCTTCGCCGACTTCCCGACCCAGAAGATCGGCGAGAACACGCGCGCGTTCCGCCAGCTCGGCATCGGCTACGCCAACCTCGGCGCCCTGCTGATGGCGACCGGCCACGCCTACGACTCCGACGGCGGCCGCGCCCTCGCCGGCGCCGTCACCTCCCTCATGACCGGCACGGCGTACAAGCGCTCCGCCGAGCTCGCCGCGGTCGTCGGCCCGTACGACGGCTACGCCCGCAACGCCGACGCCCACAACCGCGTCATGAAGCAGCACGCCGACGCCAACGCCGTGGCCGTCCGCATGGACGACCTCGACACGCCGATCTGGGCCGCCGCCACGGAGTCCTGGCAGGACGTGCTGCACCTGGGCGAGAAGAACGGCTTCCGCAACTCCCAGGCGTCCGTGATCGCGCCGACCGGCACCATCGGTCTGGCGATGTCCTGCGACACCACCGGCCTCGAGCCCGACCTCGCCCTGGTCAAGTTCAAGAAGCTGGTCGGCGGCGGCTCGATGCAGATCGTCAACGGCACCGTCCCGCAGGCCCTGCGCCGCCTGGGCTACCAGGAGGAGCAGATCGAGGCGGTCGTCGCCCACATCGCCGAGCACGGCAACGTGATCGACGCCCCCGGCCTCAAGCACGAGCACTACGAGGTGTTCGACTGTGCCATGGGCGAGCGCGCCATCTCCCCGATGGGCCACGTCCGCATGATGGCCGCGATCCAGCCGTGGATCTCCGGCGCGCTGTCCAAGACGGTCAACATGCCGGAGACGGCGACCGTCGAGGAGGTCGAGGAGATCTACTTCGAGGCCTGGAAGCTGGGCATCAAGGCCCTCGCGATCTACCGCGACAACTGCAAGGTCGGCCAGCCGCTCTCCGCCAAGAAGAAGGAGACGACGGAGACGAAGGCCGAGCAGCCGGCCGCGGAGTCCAAGGTCGAGAAGGTCGTCGAGTACCGTCCGGTCCGCAAGCGCCTCCCCAAGGGCCGCCCCGGCATCACGACGTCCTTCACGGTCGGCGGCGCCGAGGGCTACATGACGGCCAACTCCTACCCGGACGACGGACTCGGCGAGGTCTTCCTGAAGATGTCCAAGCAGGGCTCGACCCTCGCCGGCATGATGGACGCCTTCTCCATCGCCGTCTCCGTGGGCCTGCAGTACGGCGTGCCGCTGGAGACGTACGTCTCGAAGTTCACCAACATGCGCTTCGAGCCGGCCGGCATGACGGACGACCCGGACGTGCGGATGGCGCAGTCGATCGTCGACTACATCTTCCGTCGCCTGGCGCTCGACTTCCTGCCCTTCGAGACCCGCTCCGCGCTCGGCATCCACTCCGCCGAGGAGCGTCAGCGCCACCTCGAGACCGGCTCCTACGAGCCGTCGGACGACGAGGTCGACGTCGAGGGCCTGGCCCAGTCGGCGCCGCGCGCCCAGGAGCTGAAGGCCGTCGCCACGCCGAGGGCCGAGGTCGAGGCGGCCCAGCCCGCCCCGAAGCAGGCGCACACCAGCGCCGAACTGGTGGAGATGCAGCTCGGCATCCAGGCCGACGCCCCGCTGTGCTTCTCCTGCGGCACCAAGATGCAGCGGGCCGGCTCCTGCTACATCTGCGAGGGCTGCGGCTCCACCAGCGGCTGCAGCTGACCCGGGCGGGGCTCGTCCCCGCCTGACGGACGCTTCACACGAGAGGGGCGCCGACCATGTGTCGGCGCCCCTCCCGGCCGTGCGCGGCGGCGACGCGGGTCAGGACCGGCGTACCCGGCCCATGGTGCGGGTGAACGTCGCCGGGTCGTCGTCGAAGCCGTGGATGCCGGGGTGGTAGTCCCAGACGGTGTCGCCCTCCCGCACGAACTCCGCGACGGTCGCCGCCGTCGCCCCGAGGACGCCGCCGAAGTCGTCCTCGGCCAGCACGGTGTACCCCTCCCGGATGCGCAGGCCCGCGCTGCGCACACCGACGAACGTCCGCCGCGCGGGCCGCTGCTGGATCACCACGCCGACCACCACACGCGCGTACCGCTCGCTGAGCCGCTCCAGCTCCAGCGTCATCACCTCGTCCCAGCCGAACCCCTTGCCGTCGTGGCTGTCCCGGTTGAGGTAGATGGTGCCGTCGGGGGAGCGGCTGTCGAAGTGCACCACATAGGCCGGATCACCGTACGGATCGTCCGTCGTATAGGTCGCCGCCACGATGTCCAGATCGGTGGGCGGCTCGCCCGCCGGACTGGGATCCCACTTGATCGCGACTTCGACCTTGCGGATGCCCTTGTTGATGGCGCTCACCCGAGTCCCCTTCTCCCTATGCCGTTGTCGCCCTAACTGCCGCGCAGACAAGGGCGGTTGTCCATCCTGCCACGCGCGGGTGAAGGTGTCCGGGGGCGTTGTCGGCCGGAGCGTGACCGCCGCCACGTTTCTGGGCCTTACCATGGCGCGGTGCTGGTCAAGTGGATTCGCTGCACCGTGGTGGACCGCCGCGGTTTCGAGCGGGGGCAGCGAAAGTGGGCGGGGCTTCTGGGAGAGCCGGGGTTTCGGGGACAGGGCGGTGGCTGGAGCAGGGGACGGCCGGGCGTGGCGCACGTCTTCTCCTTCTGGGAGAGCCGTTCCTTCTACGACTCCTTCATGGCCCGTTCCCACGACCGGCTGGCGGCGGCCCAGTCGGGGACCTTCAAGAACGCACAGGCCAAACTGTTCGAGTACCGCTTCGACGTGAAGACGGGCTTCGAACCGCGTTTCACCGACGCCGACCTCGTCCGGGCGGCTCTCTGCCGGGTCCACGAGGAGCGCGCCGAGCACTTCACGCTCATGCAGGAGAAGGTCTGGAACCCCGCCATGGCCGGCTCGCCCGGCATGCTCCGGGGCCTGTTCGGGGAGGGGCCGGGGCACGAGTTCCTGGTGCTGTCGATGTGGCACTCGGCCGCCGAGCACGGCAAGTACCGCACCGAGCGCGTAGAGCGGCTCGCCCTGCGGGCCCAGACGGAGGCGGACATCGCGGCCCTCACGGGCGCCATCGTGGATCTCGAACCGACCTGGACGGTGTGACCGGTCCGGTGAGGGCGCCGGAGTCCCGGCTGCGCCCTCCGGCTGTGCCTCCGGCGGTGCTCTCCGGCTGTGCCCTTCGGCGGCCTCTCGCGACGGCGTCCACGGGACGGGACCGTGTGACCTACACCGTATGGAGACCGTACGAGTGCTCGATCTGCCGCGACCCGATCTAGGGTTTCGGCATGGCACGACCACGGCGCATCGTTCTTGTCCGGCACGGGGAGTCAAAGGGCAATGTTGATGACACCGTCTACGAGCGTGAGCCCGACCACGCCCTGGCCCTGACCGAGCGCGGCCGGCGCCAGGCCGAGGAGACCGGAAACCGGCTGCGCGGGCTGTTCGGACGCGAACGCGTCAGCGTGTACGTGTCGCCGTACCGTCGTACGCACGAGACCCTGCGCGCCTTCCACCTCGACCCGGACCTCATACGCGTGCGCGAGGAGCCCCGGCTGCGCGAACAGGACTGGGGAAACTGGCAGGACTGCGACGACGTACGTCTCCAGAAGGCCTACCGGGACGCCTACGGCCACTTCTTCTACCGCTTCGCCCAGGGCGAGTCCGGGGCCGACGTGTACGACCGGGTCGGCGGCTTCCTGGAGAGCCTGTACCGCAGCTTCGAGGCGCCCGATCACCCGCCGAACGTGCTGCTGGTGACCCACGGTCTGGCCATGCGGCTGTTCTGCATGCGCTGGTTCCACTGGACGGTCGCGGAGTTCGAGTCCCTGTCGAACCCCGGGAACGCCGAGATGCGGATGCTGGAACTCGGTGACGACGGCAAGTACGTGCTCGACCGGCCCTTCGAGCGGTGGCGGGATCCGGATCCGTACGGGATCTCCGGGTAGCGCGGCGCCGCGCTGCGCGGTGCGGCATGGCGCGGGGGTACCGGCGGGACGGAAACTGTCCGTGTGCGGTGGGAACTCTCCGTGACCGGCCGTCGTTCTCGTGGCAGTTGCTGTGTGGAGAGGCGCGGGGGTGGCCATGGTGTTCTTGCCGTGGGGTCTTTGGACGTGGGCGGTCGGAGGGGCGGTGCGGATGGCCGGTCCGGGGTCCTCGTCGTCGGTCCCCCGGACCGGGACCGGCCATCCGCGGCCCGCCGCCGGGCCGGCCCGGTCAGCCGGCCGGCGGAGCGGTCGTGCCGGCGAGGGCGTCCAGGTCGCTCTTGCGGACCCGGATCACCAGCCAGGCGCTGGCGAGGGCGAGCACGGCCATGGCCGTAGCCGCGATGAAGCCCGTCGAGATGCCGTGGGCGAGCACTTCGTGCCCCCAGGGCGCGGGCAACCGGTGCGTCTTGGCGAACTCCGCCTTCTGCTGCGGCGAGCCCTCGGCGAGGAATTTCGTCACCTGCTTGTCCGCCTCGTCCTTGCCGGCCGAGCCGAACACCGTCGTCAGGATCGACAGGCCCAGCGAACCGCCGACCTGCTGGGTGGTGTTGAGCAGCCCGGAGGCCGCGCCCGCCTCGTGCTGTGCGACACCGGAGACCGCGGTGACCGTCAAGGTCACGAAGTTCAGCCCCATCCCGAAGCCGAACACCAGCATCGGCCCGAGCACTCCGCCCGCGTACGAGCTGTCGGAGCTGATCAGGCTCTGCCAGGCCAGTCCGAGCACCGCCAAGGCCGAGCCCGTCAGCATGAACGGCTTGGGCCCGAGCACCGGCAGGAACCGCTGCGACAGCCCCGCGCCGAGCGCGATCACGACCGTCACCGGCAGGAACGCGAAACCGGCCTGGATCGGGCTGTAACCCAGCACGTTCTGCACGAAGAGCACGATGTAGAAGAACATGCCGAACATCGCCGCGGCCAGGCTCAGCATGATCAGGTACGTGCCCGAGCGGTTGCGGTCGGCGAACATCCGCAGCGGCGTGATGGGTTCCTTGGCCCGCGATTCGATGAACGCGAAGGCGGCCAGCAGGACCACCGCGGCGCCGAAGGAGCCGATGGTGAGGCTGTCCCGCCAGCCCTCGTCGGCGGCCCGGATGAAGCCGTAGACCAGGGACGCCATGCCGGAGGTCGAGGTCAGCGCGCCGGCGATGTCGAAACGTCCGGTGTGCCTTTCGGACTCGTGGATGTACAGCGGCGCGAGCAGGGCGATCGCCACACCGATCGGCACGTTGACGAAGAGCACCCAGCGCCAGTCGAGCCACTCCGTGAGCATGCCGCCGGCGAGAAGGCCGATGGCGCCACCGCCCGCCGAGACCGCGGCGAAGACCCCGAAGGCCCGGTTGCGTTCGGGCCCTTCGGGGAACGTGGTGGTGATGAGCGCCAGCGCGGTGGGCGAGGCGATCGCGCCACCCATGCCCTGCAGGACGCGGGCGGCCAGCAGCTGCCAGGGCTCCTGGGCGAGTCCGCCGAGCAGCGAGGCCAGGGTGAACAGCAGGATGCCGGTCATGAAGACCCGGCGTCGGCCGAGGATGTCACCGGCCCGGCCCCCGAGGAGCAGCAGTCCGCCGAAGGTGAGCGTGTAGGCGCTGACGACCCAGGTGAGGTCGGTGGTGCTGAAGGCGAGGGCTTCTTGAATGTGCGGAAGGGCGATGTTCACAATCGTCGCGTCGAGTACCACCATGAGTTGGCAGGCCGCGATGACGGTGAGCGCGATGCCGGGGTGCCCGCCCCGGCGGGCCGCCCCTGGCTTCTGTACCTGTATCAACGGAGAGGTTGTCACTATGGGTCCCCCACGAGTCCGTTAGTGAACGCGGGCGTTCACTTTCGCGCCCCACGGTAGTGAGTCCCCAGTAGTGAACGCAAGCGTTCACTCGGCTTGTCGTCGCCCGGCGGATCCCCCGTCGTCGCCGTGCGGCTCATCGACCCCCGACGTCCCCCACCCCGCTCGCTGGAGAAACTCAGATGGTTACCTCGCGCTGGACGGCCGCCCCCGCTGGGGCGACGTCCCTCCGTCGGCGCGGAGCCGTGCTCGAACGCGCGATCCTCGACGCCGCGTTGGAGCAGCTCAGTACGGTTGGCTGGAAAGGCCTCACCATGGAGGGCGTCGCCGCCGGCGCCCAGACGGGCAAGGCGGCGGTCTATCGCCGCTGGCCGTCCAAGGAGGACCTCGTCGCGGACGCGCTGCAGGCCGGACTGCCGCGCGTCGAGACCGCACCCGATCTCGGCAGCGTCCGCGCGGATCTGCTCGAGCTGTGCCGGCTGGCGCGCGAGGCCATGTTCTCTCTCCCCGGCTCCGCCGTTCGCGCGGTGATTCACGAATGTGATCCCGTGCAGGCCGAGCGCTTCCACGGCGTCATCTACGACCAGATAGTGGAACCCACCTTGAAGCTGCTCAGAGAGGTCATCACCCGTGGAATAGGTCGCGGGGAAGTGCGATCCGATGCGGCCAACAGCTATGTCTTCGACGCCATCCCGGCCATGATGATGTACCGCTCCAAGATGTGCGGAAGTGAATGGAGCGATCGCGATCTCGAGGAGATGATCGACCAGTTGATGGTTCCGCTGCTGAGGCCGAGCAGCGCCTGACGGCGGGACGCGGCGCCCTCGGCACGGCTGCGGGAACCGGGGTGTCGCCGGGTGATCCCGGCGGCGTACGCTAAGGGCGCCATGCCGTACGAGCCACCCACTCACACCGTCGAGCGCTCACTGCGCGCCACGACCGGAGCGAAGGTCATTGCCGGTGTCGACGAGGTGGGGCGCGGCGCGTGGGCCGGCCCCGTCACCGTCTGCGCGGCGATCACCGGACTGCGCCGACCCCCCGAAGGCCTCACCGACTCCAAGCTGCTCACCGTCAGGCGCCGCACCGAACTCGCCGCGCACCTGCGGGAGTGGGTCACGTCGTACGCCTTGGGGCACGCATCCCCGGAGGAGATAGACGACATGGGGATGACCGCCGCGCTGCGGCTGGCGGCGGTGCGTGCCCTGGAAGCGCTGCCGGTCCGCCCCGAAGCCGTGATCCTCGACGGGAAGCACGACTACCTCGGGGCTCCCTGGCGGGTCCGGACGGTGATCAAGGGTGACCGGTCCTGCGTGGCGGTCGCGGCGGCCTCGGTGATCGCCAAGGTTCAGCGCGACAAAATGATGGCCGAACTGGGTATCGACCATGCAGACTTCGGTTTTGCGGACAACGCCGGGTATCCGTCACCCGTGCACAAGGCCGCACTGGAGAAGCGGGGTCCCACCCCGTACCACCGCTTGTCGTGGGCGTATCTTGATGCGCTGCCCCAGTGGCGGCACCTCAAGAAGGCCCGCAGTTGGGCGGACGGAAGCGTTCCGGAGATCGAGGGTCAGCTCGGCTTCGACTTCTGACGTTCCGCTCGCACTTGTGTGCCACCCGCCGACGCGGGCCGTACCAATGTTTGATAAAAATCAGCTCATGCCTCTCATTCCCGAGGAGCCTCAGATTCACGAGAGTGCCCAGGGTCCCCGCGCCACCCCGGCCAGCGGCCGTACCGCGCCGACCCCCCGCCCCGTACCCGGCCCCCGTCCAGCGGCTCCGCCGCGCCCCGGTCGCCCGGGCCCCTTCCGGCCCGCGCCGCCGGCGCAGCGTACGCCGCGTGACGTGGCTCCGGCCAAGCCCGCCCCGTCGGGCCCCGCTGCACCCGCCGCCACCGCCACGGCTTCGGCGACCCCGCAGATCCAGCTGATCCCGGCCTCGGTCGACGGCGCGCTCGACGCCGCCGAGGAGGCCGTGGACCTGCTGCTGGAGTCGGGTCGTGCCCCCGGTGACGTGCTGGTGATCACCACCGGTGAACAGCATCCATGGGCCGCCCACGAGCTGTCCTTCGGTGAAGCCTCCTACTGGGCGCAGCACGACGCCGGCGACGACGTCTTCTACACCGAAGCCGCCTTCGCCGAGCGTGCCGCCTCGCGTCCCGTGGTCGTGGTCGCCGTCAACGGCGGTTCCGACGCGGTGGCCGCCACCGCGCTGCCGCTGGCCCATGCCCGGGCCGGTGCTCTGCTGATCGTCTGCGGCGACCCGCAGACGATCAACTCGGTGCTGGGCGCAGGCGTCTGATTCCGTCCCGGCACGTTCGCGTGCCGACGGAGCGACGAGTACGCCGCTGTGAGCGGCGTCGGCACAGTGGGTGGTTCGGCGTGCCCGGACCACGGCTGCGGCTTCCAATTCCGGAAGCCTCCGTGCGGTTCCGGGGCCGGGGTGAATTCCGAGGCGACGGGACCGGCGTCGGTGGCGTCGTCGTGCCTGCGGGGTGACGTGCCTCCGGGCGCCTCGCCGCCATGTGCGCCTCCCGCCCCGCAGGGGCCAGGCGTGTACACGGTGTGGCTCGGACGTGGGTCGAAGGGGCACTTGCCCATGTGCGCCGCCGTCCATCGCTGTGCGTTCGCGCACGGCAGCGGCGCGGCGTGACGGAGGCACCCCTGGTGCAGGGAGCCGTTCTGGGCAGGGAGCCTTCCCGGGGAGGGAGCCGTCCCGGGCGGTTACGCGCCCCGTCCGGTGGATGGGTCCCCGGCGCGGCGCGGCCGTCCCCGGCGCGGCGCGGGACACAGCTTCCGTGTGCGGCGGAGTGTGCGGCGAGCGGTGCCGGAGAGCCCCGCCTCGCCGCCGGTGCGGCAGGTGACCGCTGCGCTCAGCGAGCCGCCACGCGGCGCAGGATCTCCGAGGCGGCACCGCCGGTGCGCGGCAGCGGGAGCGGCGCCTCGGACAGGCTGAACGGCCCCGGCGTGGACTCCGCGTTGGGGTGGCGCCCGCCGCGGCCCTCACCGAGGACCTGCCAGCCGTCGCGGGTCAGAGTGATGTAGGCCCCGCAGCGCAGGCCGTGCAGCGTGCAGGCGTCACGCAGGCCCCACATCCACGCGCCGTCCTCCTCGGTCCAACGCGCGTCCCCGTCGCGGCAGTAGAGCAGCACGGCGGTCCGCACCGGCGTCCGGCGGCGCAGGTCGTGGGGGATGATCCGGCGCAGTTGGGCCAGCAGCACGTTGCGGAACAGCCACCCGTCGGCTTGAGCCGTGCGACGGACGAACGAGGCACTCGCCCGCAGCCGTTCGTCCGGGTCGAGTACCGCCACGACAGCCATCCCCGGCCTGGGGTGGTGACGGGAGTGCAGCCCGCTGACAACCTCACGTGGATTGCCCAGCAGAGGGATGCCGGCGGCGGCCCACTCCGCCGGTTCGAGCATGCGGGCCAGGGGGGTGGCGGAAGCGGCGGACAAGTCGGCAGAAGTCGACGTGGCTGCCGCGGGGGACGGAGCGATTCCGAAGGTCACGGTCCTCCCTTCGGCTACGCGCCCACACTGCGGGCAGGGTCGGATTTCGGGGGAGCGCGCACCGCAGCAGAGCCCTACCGGTCCACGGACGAGCCGTGCGGGGAGCGGACTTCAATTCTTCCTGTCGAACTTGATTGCGGCAACGAGCAATTGGCGTCACCGTCCGAAATTCGGTGGTGTGTGGTTTATATCCCTACCCGCTGGTCGGTGGTGTGACGCCTGATGCGATCGTTCACCTCGGATTCACTCACTCTTCGTGACCGGTTGGGTGGTGAACGCAGCGGTGCTCCGTCCGGAGCGCCATGGCCGGACAGGGCGTCGGGGGTGAGGCCGGCCCTGGCGCAGGCGCAGGGGCGGCGTCGGGCGAGCTCAGCCCTGCACCGCCAGAACCAGTGGCAGCACTCCCTGCGCACCGGCACGTCGGAGCAGCCGGGCCGCGACCGCGAGGGTCCAGCCGGTCTCGGTGAAGTCGTCCACGAGCAGGACCGGTCCCCCTGCCTCGGCGACGGCTGAGGCGAGAGCGGGCGGTACGGTCAGCGCGCCGTCGAGAAGCTTCAGACGCTGGGCACTGTTGCTGCGGGAGACCGGCGGCGCGTCGCCGGCGTGTTCCAGGGAGCCCAGCAGGGGCAGACGGCCCACGTTCGCGATGTGTGCGCCCAGGGAGCCGACCAGTCGCGGCCGGGTGCGCGAAGGCACGGTGACCACGCCGACCGGACGTGGCGGTGCGTCCGGTGCCCCCGAGGCCCAGCCGCCCGGCCCCCTGGCCCAGTCGGCCAGCACACCCACCACGGCCTTCGCCACGTCCTCCGGGACGGGCCCGTCGGGGGCCTGGGGGGCGAGCATCGGCCGCAGCCGGTTGCCCCAGCCGATGTCCGACAGACGCCCCAACGCCCGTCCTGTGCCGGCCTGTTCTCCCGTGGGGATGCGCCCCTTGAGGTCCATGCCCACGGCGGCGAGCCCGGTCGGCCACATACGGCGCGGCTCCACCTCGACACCGGCCCGGCCGAGATCCTCCCGTGCCGCGGCCAGCGCCGTCGTGGACATGTCCACGGTGAACCGGGCCCCCGCGCAGTTGTCGCAGCGGCCGCAGGGCTTGGCCGCCTCGTCGTCCAACTGGCGCTGCAGGAACTCCATGCGGCAGCCGGTCGCGGCCGCATACTCGCGCATCGCCTGCTGCTCGGCCTTGCGCTGCCGCGCGACCCAGTCGTACCGCTCCCGGTCGTAGGTCCACGGCTGCCCGGTCACGATCCAGCCGCCCTTGACCCGCTTGACCGCCCCGTCCACGTCGAGGACCTTCAGCATGGTCTCCAGGCGGGAGCGGCGCAGTTCCACCAGAGGCTCCAGGGCGGGCAGCGACAGGGGCCTGTCCGAGCGCGCGAGGACGTCGAGGGTGCGGCGCACCAGGTCTTCCGGCGGGAAGGCGAGAGATGCGAAGTACTCCCAGATCGCCTCGTCCTCCTTCCCGGGGAGCAGCAGCACCTCGGCGTGCTCGACTCCGCGTCCGGCACGGCCCACCTGCTGGTAGTAGGCGATGGGGGAGGACGGAGACCCCAGGTGCACCACGAAACCGAGGTCCGGCTTGTCGAAGCCCATGCCCAGCGCGGAGGTGGCGACCAGCGCCTTCACCCGGTTGGCGAGCAGGTCGTCCTCTGCCTGCTGCCGATCGGCGTTCTCCGTCCTGCCCGTGTACGAGGCGACGGTGTGCCCCCGGTGCCGGAGGAACGCGGTGACCTCCTCGGCGGCGGCCACGGTGAGGGTGTAGACGATCCCGGAACCCGGCAGCTCGTCCAGGTGGTCGGCGAGCCAGGCCATCCGGTGAGCCGCGTCCGGCAGTCGCAGGACGGCCAGACTCAGGCTCTCGCGGTCGAGCGGACCACGCAGCACGAGCGCGTCCGTGGAGCCGCCGGTACCGAGCTGCTCGGCGACGTCGGCGGTCACCCGCGCGTTGGCGGTGGCGGTGGT
The DNA here is from genome assembly GCF_055569945.1 of Streptomyces sp. NPDC031340. NCBI lineage: Bacteria > Bacillati > Actinomycetota > Actinomycetes > Kitasatosporales > Streptomycetaceae > Streptomyces > Streptomyces sp. NPDC031340. The sequence continues at coordinate 57,058 of NZ_JBVIIE010000046.1, read as the reverse complement.
CGCGAGCACCGGAACCCCCGGCGGGAGATCGCCGAGCATGGTGCGCAGCCGCCGGTAGTCCGGACGGAAGTCGTGCCCCCAGTCGGAGATGCAGTGGGCCTCGTCCACCACGAGGAGCCCGGTGGCGGCGGCGAGCTTGGGCAGCACCTGGTCCCGGAAGTCCGGGTTGTTGAGCCGCTCCGGGCTGACCAGCAGAACGTCGACCTCGCCCGCCGCGATCTCGGCCTGGACGGTGTCCCACTCCTCGGTGTTGGCGGAGTTGATGGTGCGGGCGTGGATGCCGGCCCGGGCCGCGGCGTCGACCTGGTTGCGCATCAGCGCGAGCAGCGGGGAGACGATCACGGTGGGGCCGCTGCCCTGGGCCCGCAGGAGCGAGGTCGCGACGAAGTAGACCGCGGACTTGCCCCACCCCGTGCGCTGCACGACGAGCGCCCGGCGTCTGTCGGCGACCAGGGCCTCGATCGCGCGCCACTGGTCCTCGCGCAGGCGCGCCGTCCCCGTGGCGTCCCCGACGAGGCGGGCGAGAACCGCGTCGGCGGCCGCCCGGAGATCCGCGTTGCTCGTGTGCTCCATGCGTCCCATCCAACAGGACGGCACTGACAATCCGGACCGGTCGGACGGTGCGGGTGGACGCCGATCGAGATGCGACGCGGCGGGGCATGTGATGGTCGTACAAGTTGCTGTCCTATGCAGAGACCCCCCTGACCTGGCGTTTTGGTGAGATGAGCGCCCTGCGGAGCATGCCCTGACGTGTTCGCGACCGGACTTGTCCACAGGGCCGGACCGAATTGCGCGATCCGCGAGATCGTCGGCGCATGACGAACCGCGACGAAACCACGGGATCACCCGAGAACGGCGACATCGCCGCACCCGACGAGCGCGCCGTACCCGACGAGTGCTCCGTACCAGAGGGGCGCGCCGCACACGCTGTGTACGACGCACCCCACGCCGGCCGGAACCGCCTGGAATGCACCCCCTACGAGAGTCACGGCGCCGAGCAGCAGGTCACGCTGCGGACCCCCGCCGAACTGGCGGACGCCCTGCCGTACCTGCTCGGCTACCGCCCCGAGGACAGCATCGTTCTGGTCGCGCTGCACGACAGGGACGGTCGGGGCAGGTTCGGCGGTCGGGCCCGGCTCGGCATCCCCCCGAACGCGGAAGACTGGGACTCCGCCGCCCGGCAACTGACCCACGGGCTGGTCACGGGCAGTGAGCGCAGGGGTGCACGCCCCGAGCAGATGGTCGCCTATCTGTGCCAGGAACCCGGAAAGGGCGAATCGGGACGCGAGGTCATGCTGCGCCTGCGCCCGCTGGCCCAGCGACTGCGCACCGAGTGCGGTCGTCTCGACGTACCGGTGGTCGAGGCGCTGTGCATCTCGGACGGCCGCTTCTGGTCGTACTGCTGCGACAACGAGCGGTGCTGCCCGCCCGAAGGTCTGCCGATGGGCCTGCCCGGCACCTCCGTGCTGGCCGCCGCGGCCGCGTACGCCGGCCTGCGGGTGCGGGGCGGTCTGAGCGAGCTGCGGGCCAGGCTGCTGCCCTGGGAGACCGCCGCGGCCCTCGAACAGGAGACGGCCCTCGACGCCGCCAACATGGCGCTCGTCCCGAGGATCCTCGACGGCGCGGGCCGCGCGGCGGTCGCCCAGGAGACGCTGGAGCTGGCCGACCGGATGCTGCGCAGGCTGGCCGAGGCGCCACCGGTGTCCGGCACACTCGAAGCCGACCTCCGGGACGACGACCTGCTGGGGCACGAGCAGGCCGCGGCGCTGATTCTCGGTCTGCAGGACCGGACGACGCGCGACCGTGCGGCCGCCTGGATGGAGGGCGACGAAGCCGGCCCGGCGCTCCGCCTGTGGCGGGCCCTGGCCCGCCGGTGCGTCGGCCCGTACCGTGAACACGCAGCGGCGCCGCTCACCCTCGCCGGCTGGGTCGCCTGGTCCGGCGGCGACGACCTGGAGGCCCGCGAGGCACTGGCCATGGCACTCGGAGCGGACCCCGATTACCTCTTCGCCCGCCTGCTGCACCAGGCGTGCAACGAGGGACTGGACCCCGAGTCGATCCGCCGCTGTCTGCGCACGGAGCGTCGGGGCAGCGCGGCACGCACGCGGCGGACCCGCGCCGAGCAGGAAGCCGAGAGGCCGGAGGACGGTGACCTCACCGCGCCGGGGGCCCTGCCGCACGCGCCTTCCCGTCTGCGGCGCCGTACGCGTTCCGCCGGCGGTACCGCCAGGCCGGTGAAGACGGACGGCCGAAGGCCGGAAGTTCCGCGTCCCCGCACGCCGACCATGGACACCAGGCGCTCCGACGTCCCCCGGACCGACGGCAGGCGCCCGCGCGTCACAAGGAGGGACGCGGCACGGCACCGCGACGCCCGCCCCGGAGCCGGCAGGTCCACGAGCGACGACGCCTGAGCGGCCGAGGCCCGCTGCCGTCCGCCGACGTCCGCCGGCGTGCCGTCGGCACCGCCCCGGTGCGCGGCGCCGGGCCGGGCGCGGAGTGCCGGCGCTCCACACCCGGACGGTCGCCCCCGGCAGGGCAGTTGGTGGGCGGACCACATGCCTCCCCGCGCCTCGGCACGGGCCCGCGCGGTGCCGCACCACGAGCCGGAACACATGGTGAGGCCCACCCCCGGACCGAAGTGGATCAGCCACCGAAGCGGCCGACGAAAGGAGTGTTTATCGTCAGGCAGACGACTATGATCGCCGCATGCCCTACGACCCGTCAGCCTTTCCGCCCTTCGCCGTCACCGTGGATCTGGTCGTGCTGACCGTGCGCCGCCATGCCCTGTGCGCGTTGGCGGTACGCAGGGGCGAACCGCCGTTCCAGGGGCGCTGGGCGCTTCCGGGCGGTTTCGTCCGGGCCGACGAGGACCTGGCGCAGGCGGCAGCGCGTGAGCTGGCGGAAGAGACCGGGCTGCGCGCCCACGACCCGGCAGCCCCCGTCCAGGGCAACGGCGCTCACCTCGAGCAGCTCGCCACCTACGGCGACCCCAAGCGGGACCCCCGGATGCGGGTTGTCAGCGTCGCCCACCTCGCGCTCGCTCCCGACCTGCCCCCTCCCCGGGCCGGTGGCGACGCGAGCAACGCACGCTGGGCGCCGGTGGACGAGCTGCTGCAGCAGGGCGGGTACGGCCGTGACGGCGAACCGGTCGCGCCGCTCGCCTTCGACCACGCCCAGATCCTGGCCGACGGCGTCGAGCGCGCCCGTTCCAAAATCGAGTACTCGTCGCTCGCCACGGCGTTCTGCCCGGCCGAGTTCACCGTCGGCGAGCTGCGCCGGGTCTACGAGGCGGTGTGGGGCGTGGCGCTCGATCCGCGCAACTTCCATCGCAAGGTGACGGGGACGCCGGGCTTCCTGGTCCCCACCGGCGGGACCACGACGCGTCAGGGCGGCCGGCCGGCCCAGTTGTTCCGGGCCGGCGGGGCCACGCTGCTCAACCCGCCGATGCTGCGCCCCGAGGTGTGACGAGTGCGGCCGGCCCGGGATCCGGGAGACCGGCCGCCCGGGCGGGCTCGGGAGCGAACGGCGAACAGGGATCCGACCGGCTCCGTCACGGCCCGCACAGTTGGCTGCGTGATGTCCGAAAAACCGGATATGGCACGCTATGTTGCTGCGGTGATCCAGGCCTTCGGACTGACCAGCAACCCGCGTAAGGAGCTTCCGCCCGCCGTGGACGACGTCTCGTTCGAGGCGGGCGCGGGCCGCGTCACCGTATTGCTCGGGACACCGGGCGCGGGCAAGACGACGGCGCTCAGACTCATGCTCGAACTCCAACCGGGCCGTGGCGTCACCCACTTCAGGGGGCGCCCCCTGCACCGCATCGCTCACCCGGCGCGTGAAGTCGGCGTCCTGCTGGGCGACGTACCCGGGCATCCGGTCCGCACGGTCCGCGGTCATCTGCGCATGCTGTGCGCCGCCGCGGGCGTTCCGGCCCGCCGGGCCGATGAAGTCCTCGAGGCGGTCGACCTCGTCAGCCTGCGCCATGAGCGCCTGGGCGCCCTCTCCCGGGGCATGGACCGCCGCCTCGGCCTCGCCTGCGCCCTGCTGGCCGACCCGCACACACTCGTGCTGGACGACCCGGCCGGCGGGCTCTCCGCCCGTGAAGCCCGCTGGCTGCACGGCGTACTGCGGGCCCACGCCGACCAGGGTGGCACGGTCCTGTTCACCACGGCCGACACCAAGGAGGCGGCACGCAACGCCGACCATGTCGTCACGTTGGAGAAAGGCAGGCTTGTCGCCGATCAGGAAGCCGGTGACTTCGCCCGCACCAGGCTGCGCCCCCGCGTCGCAGTCCGCAGTCCGCACGCCGCCCGCCTCGCCGCCGTGCTCGCCAAGGAGTCGCGGGCCGCACAGCTCTCCGTCGAGATCGTCCGTGAGGGCGGCAACCGCCTTGCCGTCTATGGCAGTAGCTGCGCCGACATCGGCGAGACCGCCTTCCGGCACGGCATCCTCGTCCACCGACTCGCCGACGAAGTGGGCGACATGGGGCCCGGGGCGGGCGGGGCGGGCGGGGCCTCGGCGAAGGTGCCGGCGCAGACCCCCGGCAGCCCGCACGCGACCGGTGCGGTACCGACGGCGGATGCCGCTGCCGGGCACCCGGCCCTCGCCCGCGCGTCCGACGAGCCGGAAGAGCCGGAAGAGCCGGAAGAGCCGCAAGAGTCGGATGGGGCGGAGGAACCCCAGTGGCTCGACGCGCCGGAAGAGTCCCATGAACCCCACGAAGCCCAAGAACCCCATGAACCGGAAGAGCCGGAAGCGTCCGAGCGGCTGGAAGAGTCCAACGAGTCCGAGGTGATGCGGCCGCCGTACCACGCCGCCCCGTGGCCGAACCTCGCCGCCGTTCTGGCGCCGTCGCCGGGCACGCGCGCCCCCGAGGGGCCCGGTTCCGGCGTGCGGTCCCCGCTTCCGCCCCCCATCTCGGTCCGTTCCGCCCGGGGCCCGCTGCGTCCCCTGCGCTACGAGATCCGCCGCGCCACCGGCATCGGCACGGGCCTCCTCACCGGGGCCGCCGTGATCCTCGGGTCCGTCCTCGTCGCCATGCTCCTCGCCCGGGCCGGTCACACCGCGCAGCCGCGGCTGCTGGCCGCCTGGCCGAAGGGGTTGCCGCTGCCGCCCGCCGCGCTCGGCGCGGGACTGCTCGGCGCGCTCTCCTTCGGCGACGAGTTCCGCCACCCCGCCCTGGCGGCGGACCGCGGCACGGTGCCCCGTCGGCTGGGGCTGCTCACCGCGAAGCTCCTCGTGGCAGCCGCCACCGCGCTGACGCTCGCCCTCCTCACAGCGGGCTGCGACACCGCGGCGCTCTATCTGCTCTACGGGCGGGAAGTCGCACAGGTCCCCGCGGACTGGCTCTCGCCGGTCGCGAGTTGGGCCGGGCTCGTCGTCGGGTGTGCCTGGGCCGGGGTGCTGGGCGCCGGTGTCTTCCGGTCCACCGCGGCCGGACTCGCGGCGTTGGTCGCCGTACCCGTCGTCGTCGTACCCCTCGTACAAAGGGCCTTCAGTGGACCGGCAGTGCGAACGGCCGCTGGCTTTCCCGCGCGCGTGCGGGAGGTGTTCCTGTCGCAGTGGCCCTTCGGGGGAGAACGCTATCTGGAGGCGGCGGCCCGCGTGGTCGCCCAACCCGTGGGCGGCGCGCTGACGTTGTCGGTGACCGCTCTGCTCTGCGCGTATCTGCTCACGACCCTGCGCGGCAGGGTCCGGTGATCACTGTGCGCACCCTTCCGGTTCCGCTCCGCGCACAACTACCCGGGGATAGCTCATTTCTTTCTGATAAGGCGTCAATTGCGATGGGGTGAGCGATCACCCTTTCGTGTGCTTTTCACCAAAGCCCTCAAGGGAGTTGAGGACAACGCCGACAAAGGATCCGTGAGTACCCTTGCGCACACCATGATGACCGCCGCCCGCGCCGCAGACTCCGGTCTCGCAGGTCCGGGCGAACTCGACCGCTACCCGTACGCCGAGGCGCCAGCCGTCGACCGCGTCGGAGCCCCCGCCTGGGAGAGCGCGGACCCGGAGCTGGGCCGCGTGGGCCGGCGCACCGCGGGCAGCCGCGGGCGCGGGCTGCACGGCCAACTCGTCCAGCAGCTCGGCCAGATGATCGTCTCCGGAGACCTGGGAGCCGACCGCCCGCTGGTGCCCGAGGAGATCGGCCAGCGTTTCGAGGTCTCGCGCACCGTGGTCCGCGAGTCGCTGCGAGTCCTGGAGGCCAAGGGCCTGGTCAGTGCCCGCCCGAACGTCGGCACGCGCGTGCGTCCCGTCAGCGACTGGAACCTCCTCGACCCGGACATCATCGAGTGGCGGGCCTTCGGTCCGCAGCGCGACGACCAGCGCCGTGAGCTGAGCGAGCTGCGCTGGACCATCGAACCGCTCGCCGCGCGGCTCGCCGCCGGGCACGGCCGCGAGGACGTCCAGCAGCGGCTCGCCGACATGGTGGAGATCATGGGGCAGGCCATGGGGCAGGGTGACGCGCTCACCTTCTCCCGGGCCGACGCCGAGTTCCACTCCCTGCTCATCCAGGTCTCCGGCAACCGGATGCTCGAGCATCTCTCCGGGATCGTGTCGGCGGCCCTCCAGGTCTCCGGCGGTCCGGTCACGGGCTGTGACCGGCCGAACGAGACGTCGCTGGGACACCACGGCAGGATCGTCGACGCGCTCGCGGCGGGCGACGCTGCCGGAGCCGAGGTGGCCATGCGCCAGTTGCTCACCGTGCACCCCGAGGTCGAGCGTGTGGTACCCGCGCCACGCGAGCACTGACCGCCCACCGCGGGCGGCGCGGCCGGTGGATGCCTCCCCCTCCTGTGGCATCACCCGGCCGACGAGCCGTCCGCCGTCGGACCCCACAGGATTCCCGCGATCCTGTGGGGTCCGACGGCGCACGGGCCCGCGCGACCGGCGCGGCGACCCCGGTCCGCATCACGGGCGACCTTGTTTGCCCTTGTTTGACAATTTTTGCGCGCTTACGAGGTGTGACTCGGGCCACGCAGATTGGGCGTAACACTCGTGGAATCAGTCGCGATGACCTAAGAGGTGACAGCCGAGGAGGGAATACGGACGCCGATCACGGCGCTGTGCCTCTTCCCGGCCCCAGCCCGCGCCGTCGGCCCGGTTCCCAAGCCGTCGGTCGGCTCCTGTCCGACATGGACGGGGCCGGAAGCCGTTTTCCAACGTTCCGAGAGGTTGTTCGTGTCGGCCAGCACATCCCGTACGCTCCCGCCGGAGATCGCCGAGTCCGTCTCTGTCATGGCTCTCATCGAGCGGGGAAAGGCTGAGGGGCAGATCGCCGGCGACGATGTGCGTCGGGCCTTCGAAGCTGACCAGATTCCGGCCACTCAGTGGAAGAACGTACTGCGCAGCCTCAACCAGATCCTCGAGGAAGAGGGTGTGACGCTGATGGTCAGTGCCGCAGAACCCAAGCGCACCCGAAAGAGCGTCGCAGCGAAGAGTCCGGCCAAGCGCACCGCCACCAAGGCGGTCGCGGCCAAGACGGTGACCACCAAGAGGGCCACCGCGCCCGCAGCCCCGGCGTCGCCCACCGCCGACGCGCCCGTCGAGGACGACGCAGCCGCCAGGAGGGCCACCGCGAAGAAGGCGGCGCCCGCGAAGAAGGCGACGACCACGAAGAAGGCGGCCGCCAAGAAGGCGACGCCCGCGAAGAAGACCAGCGCCAAGAAGGATGACGTCGAGATCCTCGAGGAGGAGGTGCTCGAGGACGCGCCCAAGGCGGGCGACGAGCCCGAGGGTGCCGAGAGCGCGGGCTTCGTGCTCTCCGACGAGGACGAGGACGACGCGCCCGCCCAGCAGGTGGCCGCCGCCGGCGCCACCGCCGACCCGGTGAAGGACTACCTCAAGCAGATCGGCAAGGTCCCCCTGCTCAACGCCGAACAGGAGGTCGAGCTCGCCAAGCGCATCGAGGCCGGTCTGTTCGCCGAGGACAAGCTGGCCAACGCCGACAAGCTGGCGCCGAAGCTCAAGCGCGAGCTGGAGATCATCGCCGAGGACGGCCGCCGCGCCAAGAACCACCTCCTGGAGGCCAACCTCCGTCTGGTGGTCTCGCTGGCCAAGCGCTACACCGGCCGCGGCATGCTCTTCCTGGACCTCATCCAGGAGGGCAACCTCGGTCTGATCCGCGCCGTCGAGAAGTTCGACTACACCAAGGGCTACAAGTTCTCCACGTACGCCACCTGGTGGATCCGGCAGGCGATCACCCGCGCCATGGCCGACCAGGCCCGCACCATCCGCATCCCGGTGCACATGGTCGAGGTCATCAACAAGCTCGCGCGCGTGCAGCGCCAGATGCTCCAGGACCTGGGCCGCGAGCCCACCCCGGAGGAGCTGGCCAAGGAGCTCGACATGACCCCGGAGAAGGTCATCGAGGTCCAGAAGTACGGCCGCGAACCCATCTCGCTGCACACCCCGCTGGGCGAGGACGGCGACAGCGAGTTCGGTGACCTCATCGAGGACTCCGAGGCGGTCGTCCCCGCGGACGCGGTCAGCTTCACGCTCCTGCAGGAGCAGCTGCACTCCGTCCTCGACACCCTGTCCGAGCGCGAGGCGGGCGTCGTCTCCATGCGCTTCGGTCTCACCGACGGTCAGCCGAAGACCCTGGACGAGATCGGCAAGGTGTACGGCGTCACGCGCGAGCGCATCCGCCAGATCGAATCCAAGACCATGTCGAAGCTGCGCCACCCGTCGCGTTCGCAGGTGCTGCGCGACTACCTCGACTAGGTCGCCCTCGCCACGACGCCGACGGCCCGGTTCCCCCGTGGGAACCGGGCCGTCGTGCTGCGGGCGGCAGTACTCTGCGTGACTCTGGGTATCCATTCATCACCTTGAGTCAGGAGTGTGCATGCGATCTCGCCTTGTCCGAGCGCTGTCCCGGCCGCTGGTCCTGGCGGCCGCGGCAGCCGCGATACCGCTGGTGTCCGCCGCTTCCGCCACCGCCGACAGCGTCGTGGTCGGGGGATTGCCGGTCGACGTGTCCGCGAGCCCGTGGACGGTGGCGCTCTCCAGCCGTGACCGGTTCGGGGGTACGCGCGCGGGACAGTTCTGCGGTGGCGCGGCGATCGGCCGGACCGCCGTGCTCACCGCGGCCCACTGTCTGGGCAAAGAGGCCCTGGGAGGGGCCGCCGGCCGGGTCCGCGACCTGAAGGTCATCGCCGGCCGCACGGACCTGACCGCCGGCACCGGCCAGGAGATCGCGGTGCGCGACGTCTGGGTCAACCCGGGGTACGACGACACGACCAACGCCGGCGACTTCGCCGTGCTCACGCTCGCGCACCCGCTGCCCGAGGGATCCGTCATCGCCCCGGCGGCCGCCGGTGATCCCGCCTACACCCCGGGGACGGATGCCGTCGTCTACGGATGGGGCGATGTCACGGGCGGCGGCGACTACGCGCGCAAGCTGCGTGCGGCACATGTGCACGTGCTGCCGGACGCCCAGTGCCAGGAGGCCTATCCCGGAAGCGGTGACGGCGCCTACCGGGCCGAGAGCATGCTGTGCGCCGGTGAGACGCGGGGCGGCCGGGACGCCTGCCAGGGGGACAGCGGGGGCCCGCTGGTGTCCCAGGGCAGGCTGATCGGGCTGGTGTCCTGGGGGAGTGGCTGCGGCCGTGCGGGCAGCCCGGGCGTCTACACGCGCGTTTCCTACGCCCTGAGGGCGCTGGGGTCATCGGGGGCGCCGCGGGCACCGCGGGCGCCGCACAAGGGCGCCGGGGCCCGCTGAGGGCTGGAGGCCTTCGCACCGCGACGACGGGCGGCGCCGTCCCTGAGGACAGGGGCGGCGCCGCCCGTCTGCCGGCCTGTGCCGGAGCTGGCTCGTCGTGGGTGCGAGGCGTCAGCGGTCTTCTTCGGAGGCGGATGCGGGAACGGTCGTGAGCCGCTCCGTCTCGTCCTGTATCTCAGCGGCGATCTTCTTGAGTTCCGGCTCGAACTTGCGGCCGTGGTGGGCGCAGAAGAGCAGTTCTCCGCCGCTGAGCAGGACGACGCGCACGTACGCCTGGGCGCCGCAACGGTCGCAGCGGTCAGCGGCCGTCAGCGGGCTCGCGGGGGTCAGAACAGTAGTCACGTCGCCTCTTCTCTAGCTCGACGAGCTGTCGTACCAGGGTCAACATCCAACCAGCCCGAAAATGTTCCCGCTCGGGGCTTGCCCTCGAAAAATCTCTTTCGAGTCCGGCTGTCTGCTGCCGGTTGGCGGCGAATGTGCCGTTTTGCATGTCTGTAGGGTTTGCGGTTTCGCGCTGTGCGTCGGTGTTCTCGTCGTTCTCGCCCTCCCGGCCGGCTTGCCGGTTGTTCATGAGGACGTGCCCGGAGCCTAAATGGTTCATGCCTCGAAGGGAACGTGATGTGTACTTCACCCCAACGAGGGATCGAACACCCATGCGACGCTGGACTAGTCTGTCTTCGGGGTGAGGGTGGCGTTACAACGGCTCTACCAGGCCTCGGTACTCTCATGGCGGCAGACCGAGCCGCGCCCTTACCCACTGGGGCCCCATCTGAAATTCAGCGAGGAGCGAACCGCGTGACCGCCGAGACGTCCGTGCCGTCGTCCACAGCGCTGCTGGCAGGAGCAGACCGGGACGGTTCCAATTACACCGCGCGGCACCTGCTCGTCCTCGAGGGGCTCGAGGCCGTACGCAAGCGCCCGGGTATGTACATCGGATCCACCGACAGCCGCGGGCTCATGCACTGCCTGTGGGAGATCATCGACAACTCCGTCGACGAGGCCCTCGGGGGCTACTGCGACCACATCGAGGTGATCCTCCACGACGACGGTTCGGTGGAGGTCCGCGACAACGGCCGTGGCATCCCGGTCGACGTGGAGCCGAAGACCGGCCTGTCCGGCGTCGAGGTCGTCATGACCAAGCTGCACGCGGGCGGCAAGTTCGGCGGCGGTTCGTACGCCGCCTCCGGCGGCCTGCACGGCGTCGGCGCCTCCGTGGTGAACGCCCTGTCCGCCCGCCTCGACGTCGAGGTGGACCGCGGCGGCCACACCCACGCCATCAGCTTCCGGCGCGGTGTGCCCGGCGCCTTCGCGGCGAGCGGCCCGGACGCGAAGTTCACGGCCGAGAGCGGCCTGCGCAAGGCCAAGCGGATCCCCAAGACCCGCAGCGGCACGCGCGTGCGTTACTGGGCCGACCGCCAGATCTTCCTCAAGGACGCCAAGCTCTCCCTGGACAACCTCCACCAGCGGGCCCGGCAGACCGCGTTCCTGGTGCCCGGCCTGACCATCGTCGTCCGTGACGAGCTCGGCCTCGGCGAGGGCGGCAGCAAGGGCGAGGAGTCCTTCCGCTTCGACGGCGGCATCAGCGAGTTCTGCGAGTACCTGGCGAGCGACAGGCCGATCTGCGACGTCCTCCGCTTCTCCGGCCAGGGCACCTTCAAGGAGACCGTCCCGGTCCTGGACGACCACGGTCAGATGACGCCCACCGAGGTCACCCGTGAGCTCGGCGTCGACGTCGCCCTGCGCTGGGGCACGGGCTACGACACGACCGTGAAGTCGTTCGTCAACATCATCGCCACCCCCAAGGGCGGCACCCACGTCGCAGGCTTCGAGCAGGCCGTCGCCAAGACGATGAACGAGGTGCTGCGCGCCAAGAAGCTGCTGCGCGTCGCCGAGGACGACGTCGTCAAGGACGACGCCCTGGAGGGGCTCACCGCGGTCGTCACGGTCCGGCTGGCCGAACCTCAGTTCGAGGGCCAGACCAAGGAGGTCCTCGGCACCTCGGCGGCCCGCCGGATCGTGAACACCGTGATCACCAAGGAGCTCAAGGCCTTCCTGACCTCCGCCAAGCGCGATGCCGCCGCGCAGGCCCGGGTGGTCATGGAGAAGGTCGTCGCCGCCGCCCGTACGCGCATCGCGGCCCGCCAGCACAAGGACGCGCAGCGCCGCAAGACGGCCCTGGAGTCCTCGTCGCTCCCCGCCAAGCTCGCCGACTGCCGCAGCGACGACGTGGACCGCAGCGAGCTGTTCATCGTCGAGGGAGACTCCGCGCTCGGCACCGCCAAGCTCGCCCGGAACTCCGAGTTCCAGGCGCTGCTGCCGATCCGCGGCAAGATCCTCAACGTGCAGAAGTCGTCCGTCACGGACATGCTCAAGAACGCCGAGTGCGGCGCGATCATCCAGGTCATAGGGGCCGGCTCCGGCCGTACGTTCGACATCGACGCCGCCCGCTACGGCAAGATCATCATGATGACCGACGCCGACGTCGACGGCTCCCACATCCGCACCCTGCTGCTGACGCTGTTCCACCGCTACATGCGGCCCATGGTCGAGGCCGGCCGGGTGTTCGCCGCGGTGCCGCCGCTGCACCGGATCGAGCTCGTCCAGCCCAAGAAGGGTCAGGACAAGTACATCTACACGTACTCGGACCGCGAGCTGCGCGACAAGCTCCTCGAACTGCAGAGCAAGGGCACCCGGTACAAGGACTCCATCCAGCGCTACAAGGGTCTCGGCGAGATGGACGCCGACCAGCTGGCCGAGACGACCATGGACCCGCGCCACCGCACCCTGCGCCGGATCAACCTCTCGGACCTGGACGCGGCCGAGCAGGTCTTCGATCTGCTGATGGGCAACGACGTGGCCCCGCGCAAGGAGTTCATCTCCAGCTCGGCGGCGACACTGGACCGGTCGCGCATCGACGCGTGACCGCCGCGCCGGGCGCCGGACTCCCGCACGAAACCCGGTGACGGGCCGCGCACCCCGTCACCGGGACGACAAGCCGTCCCCATCCGCGGCCGTGGCGGTGTGCCGGAAGGGAATTGTCCGGCCGCCGTCGGGTTGGTCACCTGATGGGGTGAAGGGTCCGGTAAAGCAGGTTCGGGGAGGTTCCCGGTCTGTCCATCCTGGGGCATGCAGTCAAGCAACGGTCCCACCCGCGCAGGCGGGGACATCGCCGGAAGTCCGGCCGCACATCACGACGACCCCGCCTCGCCGGCGGCAGCGGTGCCCGCTCGGGTGCGGTACGACGACCCGTGGTACGACGCACTCGCCTCCGGCTGGGGCGAGTCGGCCGGAGGCGGCGTAACCGTTCCCGCGCAGTCTGCCGGGGCGCCGGGCCGCACGGGCGCGGCGGGAACGGCGGGCGCGGCCGCTCCGGCCGACGTCTACCTCCAGGTCCAGCGCAGCGCGGCCTTCCAGGAAGTGCGCCGCCGGTACCGCAGGTTCGTCGTGCCGGGCGTCGTCGTCTTCCTCACCTGGTACGTGGGGTACGTCGTGACCGCGACGACCGCCCCGGCGCTGATGGCGAGGCCGGTGGTGGGGGCCGTGAACGTGGGGATGGCCGCGGGACTCGGGCAGTTCCTCAGCACCTTCCTGCTCGCCTGGGCCTACGCCCGGCACGCCCGGCTGCGCAGGGACCGGGCCGCACTCGAACTGCGCTGGGACACGCAGGAGCTGACGCGTGGCGCCCGAGGGGGTGCGCTGTGACGGGTCATCACCAGACGCTGGCGCTTTCGCTGTTCAGCGTGTTCGTCGCGGTCACGCTGGGCATCACCACCTGGGTGAGCCGCCACCGTCACGGCTCGGCGGAGGAGTTCTACGCCGGAGGGCGCCTCTTCTCGCCGATGGAGAATGGTTTTGCCATCGCGGGCGACTACATGTCCGCCGCTTCCTTCCTGGGCATCTCCGGTCTCATCGCGCTGTTCGGCTACGACGGGCTGCTGTATGCCGTCGGCTTCCTCGTGGCCTGGCTGGTGGTGCTGTTCCTCGTCGCCGAACTGGTCCGCAACTGCGGCCGGTTCACGCTGGCCGACGTGGTGGCGGCACGGATGAGCGAGCGGCCGGTGCGGATCGCGGCGGGAACTTCCTCGGTCACCGTGTCCGTTCTCTACCTGGTGGCGCAGATGGTGGGCGCGGGCAGCCTGGTCGCGCTGCTGCTCGGGGGCACGAGCGGGGCCGCGCGGTCCTGGACCGTGATCGGTGTCGGCGCGCTCATGATCGTCTACGTCTCGCTGGGAGGGATGCGGGCCACCACCTGGATCCAGATCGTCAAGGCGGTACTGCTGCTCGGCGGGACGCTCGTGCTGACCGTGCTGGTCCTGGCCCGTTTCCACGGCGACTTCGACCGGCTCCTGCTGACCGCGGCAGCGCGCAGCGGACACGGCGAGGCGTTCCTCGCCCCGGGGCTGAAGTACGGCGGGGACTGGACCGCCCGCCTCGACTTCATCAGCCTGGGACTCGCGCTGGTGCTGGGCACCGCCGGGCTGCCGCACATCCTCTCCCGCTTCTACACCGTGCCGACCGCCCGCGCGGCCCGCCGTTCGGTGCTCTGGTCGATCGGACTCATCGGCGGCTTCTACCTGATGACGATCGTCCTCGGCTTCGGCGCGGCGGCGATCGTGGGGCCGGACGCGGTACGCGGCTCGAACGCGGCGGGCAACACCGCGGTGCCGCTGCTCGCCCTCGACCTCGGAGGCGGCGCCGACTCCACGGGCGGGACGGTGCTCTTCGCCGTGGTCGCCGCCGTCGCCTTCGCCACGATCCTCGCGGTGGTCGCCGGCATCACCCTCGCCTCCTCGGCGTCCGTGGCCCACGACCTGTACGCGTCCCTGCGGCGCCGCGGCGGCAAGCCGCGCAGCGAGGTCGCCATGGCACGGGTCGCCGCGGTCGGCATCGGCGTCCTGGCGATCGCCCTCGGACTGCTCGCCCGCGATCTGAACGTCGCCTACCTGGTGGGCGTCGCCTTCGCCGTCGCCGCGTCGGCGAACCTCCCGGTGCTGCTCTACTCGCTGTTCTGGGCCGGATTCACCACCCGGGGCGCCGTGTGGTCCGTATACGGAGGGCTGGTGCCCGCGTTGGTGTTCGTCACCCTCTCGCCGGTGGTGTCAGGCAGCCCCGAGTCGCTCTTCCCGGGCGTCGACTTCCAGTACTTCCCGCTGCAGAACCCCGGTCTGATCTCGATCCCGCTGGGCTTCCTCGCGGGCTGGCTGGGCACCGTCACCTCCGTGGAGGCCCCGGACGAGGCCAAGCACGCGGAGACCGAGGTGCGGTCGCTCACGGGAGCGGGAGCCGTCTGACGCGAGGCCCTGGTCCGTCGTGCGGCGGGCGCCCGGTTCCGATCCACCGCAGTCTGGCAGGCGCGCCGGCGAAGGTCGCGGGGCATCGCGCGCCCGGCTACGGCGCCACCCAGGCGTAGAGGTGTTCCGGGCGGCCCGTGTCGCCGTACCTGAGCGACAGCCGGAGGCGGCCGGCCTGTTCGAGGCGGCGGAGGTAGCGCTGGGCGGTGGAGCGGCTCAGGCCCGTCTCGGCGGCCACCTCGTGGGCCGAGAGCGGGCGGCCGGCGCCGTGCAGCACGCGGCAGATCAGGTCGGCCGTCGGCTCCGAGTGGCCGCTGGGCAGCCCGGGCGACGACGACGGCACCGACGCGGTGCGCAGCGCGCCGAAGATCCGGTCGACCTGCTCCTGCCCGGCGATGCCGCGGCCGCCGACCCGGTCGACCGTCCGGCGCAGGGCGGCGTACGAGTCGAGCCGGGTGCGCAGGGCGGCGAAGGTGAACGGTTTGACCAGATAGTGCAGGGCGCCCAGACGCATGGCGGCCTGCACGGTCGCCACGTCGCCGGCCGCGGTGATCATGATGACGTCGGTGCCGTGGCCCTGCTCGCGCATGCGGTGGGCGAGCTCGAGGCCGGTCTGGTCGGGCAGGTAGTGGTCGAGCAGGACCAGGTCGATGGCCCCTCGCTGCACGGTCGCCAGGGCCTGGGCGGCGCTGTGCGCGCGGGCGGCCACCCGGAAGCCGGGAACCTTCCCCACGTACCTCGCGTTGATCTCGGCGACGCGGAAGTCGTCGTCCACGACCAGGACGTCAATCATCGGGCCTCTCTCCGTTCAAGGCCTGGCGGGCCTGGTGTTAAGCCCGTGTTTCGGCTCCGCTGTTGTAACGCGAGCAAAATGAGCACAAAAGGCTGTTGCAGGCAAAAGAACGGCATGCGCACAGAAGGCTCCTGCGGTGACCCGGGCCACCTCTACCGTCCCCGGCCATGAGCCCAGACATCAGCCCCGCCATTCAGCTGCGGGGCGCCAGCAAGATCTTCAAGACCCCGTCGGGGGGTCTGCACACGGCTGTCCGAGACCTCGACCTCACCGTCGGGCGGGGGGAGTTCGTGGCGGTCGTCGGACCGACCGGATGCGGCAAGTCGACCACGCTGACCCTGGTCAGCGGGCTGGAAGAGCCCACTGAGGGCGAGGTCCTGGTGGCCGGGGAGCCGGTCCGGGGCGTCGGCGGCAAGGTCGGTTTCGTCTTCCAGCAGGACGCCACCTTCCCCTGGCGCACCGTCCTGTCCAACGTCATGGCGGGGCCGCGTTTCCGTGGCGTGCCCAAGGCCGAGGCGAAGCGGAAGGCGCGCGAGTGGCTGGCCCGGGTCGGTCTCGCCGCCTTCGAGGACCGCTATCCGCACCAGCTCTCCGGCGGCCAGCGCAAGCGCGTCGCGCTCGCCGCGACCTTCGTCAACGACCCCGAGATCCTGCTGATGGACGAGCCGTTCTCGGCGCTCGACGTGCAGACCAGGGCGCTGATGTCGGACGAACTGCTGGAACTGTGGGAGGGCACCGGAGCCTCCGTCGTCTTCGTCACCCACGACCTGGAGGAGTCGATCGCCCTCGCCGACAAGGTCGTCGTGATGACGGCCGGGCCCGCGACCGTCAAGCACGTCTTCGACATCGACCTGCCGCGGCCCCGCAAGGTCGAGTCGGTGCGCCTGGAGCCGCGGTTCATCGAGATCTACCGCGAGATCTGGGAGTCGCTGGGCGAAGAGGTCCGCATCACCCGCGAGAGGGGTGCCGCGAATGTCGCCTGAGGTCCTCACCACGCCGGTCGTCGACACGGTCAAGGCCGCCCCGGGCCGCGCGCACTCACGCGCCCGTGCCGCCCGCAAACGCAAGATCGTCGTCACGGCGTCCCGTGTGCTGCTCCTGATCGCCTTTCTCGGCCTGTGGGAGGTGCTCTCCCGGGCCGAGGTCATCGATCCGTTCAACTTCTCGATGCCCTCGAAGATCTGGGACCAGATCCACACCTGGGTGACCCACGGGACGGCGCTCGGCTCCCTGGGCGAGCAGATCTGGTTCACCCTGCACGAAGCGCTGCTGGGCTGGGTCATCGGCGTCGTCGCCGGTGTGATCTTCGGTATCGCGCTGGGGCGGATCGCCTTCCTCGCCGACATCCTCGGTCCCTACATCAAGGTGCTCAACTCGATACCCAGGATCGTCCTCGCGCCGATCTTCGTGATCTGGTTCGGGCTCGGACCGGCCTCCAAGGTCGCCTCCGCCGTCGTCCTGGTGTTCTTCCCGGTCTTCTTCAACGCCTTCCAGGGCGCCCGGGAGGTCGACCGCCACCTGGTCGCCAACGCCCGCATCCTCGGCGCGAGCGACCGCAGGGTGACGCTTCAGGTCGTCATCCCGTCCGCCACCTCCTGGATCTTCACCAGCCTCCACGTCAGCTTCGGCTTCGCCCTCATCGGCGCCATCGTCGGCGAGTACATCGGCGCCACCAAGGGCATCGGCCTGCTCGTCGCGCAGTCCCAGGGCACCTTCAACGCGGCCGGGGTGTACGCCGCGATGGTCATCCTCGCCGTCGTCGCGCTGGTCGCCGAGGGGCTGCTCACCTTCGCCGAGAGCCGCATCTTCCGCTGGAAGCCGTCGGGCTCCGACAGCTGAACGCCCTCGGACGCGCCCTCCGACGCGCCCTCCGACGCGCCCCTGGAACCACCCCCCTTTCTCCCCGCACCGCCCTCTCACAAGTCACAAGGACGTGAACCACCATGCGCAGAAGCGCCAGATACGCCTCCCTGGCCGCGGCCGGCCTGCTCGCCCTGTCCTCCCTCACCGCCTGCGCCAATGACGCGGCGGGCAGCGCCTCCGCCGGCTCCGGCGGCAAGGGCGACGGCAAGGGCACCAAGGTCAAGATCATGGTCGGCGGCCTGGACAAGGTCATCTACCTGCCCGCGATGCTGACCCAGCGGCTCGGCTACTTCGACGCCGAAGGGCTCGACGTGGAACTGCTGAGCGAGCCGGCCGGCGTCCAGGCGGAGACCGCGCTCGTCTCCGGTCAGGTCCAGGGCGCCGTCGGCTTCTACGACCACACGCTCGACCTGCAGACCAAGGGCAAGTCCGTGGAGTCCGTCGTGCAGTTCTCGCACGCGCCCGGCGAGGTGGAGATCGTCTCCCGGAAGGCGGCGGGCGACATCACCTCGCCCAAGGACTTCAAGGGCAAGAAGCTCGGCGTCACCGGCCTCGGTTCCTCGACCGACTTCCTCACCAAGTACCTCGCGGTCAAGAACGGCGTGCGGGTCGACCAGTTCACACCGGTCGCCGTCGGCGCGGGACCGACCTTCATCTCGGCCCTCCAGAAGGGCGCCATCGACGGCGGCATGACGACCGACCCGACCGTCGCCACGATCCTGGAGAAGAAGGCGGGCAAGGTCCTCCTCGACATGCGGACGCCGGAGGGGTCCCAGGAGGCGCTCGGCGGCCCGTACCCGTCGTCGAGCCTGTACATGCAGACGGACTGGGTCAACAGCCACAAGGACACGGTCCAGAAGCTGGCCAACGCGTTCGTCAAGACGCTCAAGTGGATGTCCACCCACAGCTCGACCGAGATCGCGGACAAGATGCCCGCCGACTACTCCCAGGGCAACAAGGTCCTCTACGCCGCCGCCATCGAGAGCACGCTGCCGATGTTCACCAAGGACGGTGTGATGCCGGCCGACGGCCCCGCGACGGTCGAGAAGGTGCTCAAGGCGTTCAACCCCAACATCAAGAACGCCAAGGTGGACCTCGACAAGACGTACACCACCGAGTTCGTCGAGAAGGCCGCGCACTGAATCCGTATACACCGGGGGCACGGTCCCTTCCCCGCCCCCACCCCGCCGTGCCCTCAGACGCGGGCCGCCCACACGTAACGGTGTTCCGGGCGGCCCGCGTCGCCGTACCTGAGGGTGAGCCGGGCCCGTCCGGTGCGCTCCAGCAGCTTCAGGTACCGCTGGGCGGTCTGCCGGCTCACCCCGGTCCGCTCGGCGATCTCCTGGGCCGACAGCGGGACCCCGGCGTTCATCAGGCAGCGGCGCACGAGGTCGGCGGTGTCGGGGGAGTGCCCTTTCGGCAGCCCGGGCTCCGAGGGGGCCGACAGCGCGCCGAAGATGCGGTCGACGTCGGCCTGATCGGCCTCGCCGCCGCCGTCGAGCGTGCGGCGCAACCGCGCGTACGCCTCCAGCTTGGCGCGCAGGCCGGCGAAGGCGAACGGCTTGACCAGGTAGTGCAGCGCGCCCTGCCGCATCGCCGCCTGCACGGTCGACACGTCCCGGGCCGCCGTCACCATGATCACGTCCGCCCGGTGGCCGCGGCGGCGCATCTCCCGGACGACCGACAGACCCGTCTCGTCGGGCAGGCAGTGGTCCATCAGGACCAGGTCGAGGCCGGGCAGCGCCTCCAGCCGGCGCAGCGCCTCAGCCGCGCTGTGCGCCTCGCCGGCGACGTGGAAACCCGGGACCTTCTCCACGTAGGCGGCGTTGATCCGGGCGACCCTGACGTCGTCGTCCACGACCAGGACCTCGATCATCGCGACTCCTCCTCGACGGGGTGGTCCATCGTGACGGGGTACGGCTCCCTGAAGGGGTGGCGCTCCTCGACGGGGTGGTCCCCGGCTGCGGGCGGCGCGGGCTCGGGCTCGGCCAGCGCCTCGGGCAGCACCACGGTGAACTCGGCGCCGCCGCCCTCGGCCTCGGCCACCGTCGCGCTGCCGCCCTGACGCTCGGCGAACCTGCGCACCAGGGAGAGCCCGATGCCGCGCTCGCGGTGTGCGGGCGGCTCCTTCGTGGACCAGCCCTCGGTGAAGATCAGCTCGCGTTGTTCCGCGGGAATTCCGGGCCCGGTGTCGCGCACCCTGAGCACGGCCGTACGGCCCTCGCAGCGCAGCTCGACCTCCACGCGCGCGTGCGGCGTGCCCGCGACGGCGTCGAGCGCGTTGTCGACCAGGTTGCCGACGACGGTGACGAGCCCCCTGGGGTCGATCAGCCGGTCCGGCAGCCGCGTGACGTCCGAGATCCACAGGGCCACGCCCCGCTCGGCGGCGACGGTCGCCTTGCCGACCAGCAGCGCCGCGAGCAGGGGGTCCCGGATCTTCTCGGCGACCTGCTCGGAGGTGGCACGGTGGTCGCCGACCACCTCTCCGACGAACTCGACGGCGTCGTCGTACATCTCCAGTTCGAGCAGCCCCAGGAGGGTGTGCATGCGGTTGGCGTGCTCGTGGTCCTGGGCGCGCAGCGCGTCGATCAGACCGCGCGTGGAGTCCAGCTCCCGGCCGAGCCGTTCCAGTTCGGTGCGGTCGCGCAGGGTGGCGACGGCGCCGCCGTCGTCGGTGGGCATGCGGTTGGCGACCAGGACGCGCCGGCCGCGCACGGTGAGCAGATCGGTGCCCGTGACCCGGCCCGCCAGGATGTCGGCCGTCCGCCCCTCGCCGAGCACCTCGTCGGGAGACCTGCCCACGGCCTCGTCGCCGATGCCCAGCAGCCGGTGCGCCTCGTCGTTGAGGAGGCGCACCCTGCCCGTGCGGTCCAGCGCGACGACGCCCTCCCGGATGCCGTGCAGCATCGCCTCGCGTTCCGCGAGGAGCCCGGAGATGTCGGAGAAGGCCAGGTCACGGGTCTGCCGATGGACCCGGCGGGAGACCAGCCAGGCGGCCAGCGCACCGACGGCCAGCGCCGCTCCGGCGTAGGCGAGCAGCTCGGGTATCGCGCCGAGGAGCCGGGCACGGACGCTGTCGTACCGGATGCCGACGGAGACCGCCCCGACGACGTGGCCCGCGTCGTCGTACAGCGGCACCTTGCCGCGGGCCGTGCGGCCGAGGGTGCCGACGTCGATCGCCATGACCTCCTCGCCCGCCAGGGCCTCGCTGGGGTCGGTCGAGACGATGCCGCCGATCTGCCCGGGGTCGGTGTGGGACCAGCGCACGCCCCGCCAGTCCATCACCACGACGTACCGGGCCCCGGTGGCCTTCCGGATCCGTTCCGCCTCCCGCTGCACCGGGCCGTCCGGCGTCGGCGGCGTGGTCTGCAGGTCCCTGACGATCCGCGGTTCCTGCGCGGTGGTCTCCGCGATCGACAGCGCACGGCGCATCGCCTGGTCGTCCAGCTGCCTGCTCAGCGGAGCCAGGAACAGCCCGGTCGCGAGCACCGCCACTCCCGCGGCGATCGCCACCTGCATCAGCAGCACCTGGGAGAACATCCGCTTCGGAAGGCCGAGACGCCGGCGTGCGGAAGGAGTGGGGCTGGGACTCATGGCCACGACGGTACGGGGGCCCGCGGTGTCCGTCGTAGGGGGTGCGGGGTGGATTTCCCGGTCGAGGGCTCGATCGATCGATTCCTCGGTCAGTTCCTCGTACCCTTCCTCGATCAATGTGGACCGCGACAGGTCAACAGGTTGATCCGTGAGGTCAGCCCGCGAGCGCCGGTGTCAGTTCGCGCACCGCCAGCACGTCCATGCGCGCGGGCGAGCCCAGGACGGATGCCCCGCAGCTGTCCGGCCGGGGCGGCAGGGACTCGCCCTGGGCCACCACGACGCGCCAGTGCCGCCCGTCCGCGTGGGCGACGGTCACCTCCCAGCGCGGTGCGGAGCCGTCCGTGCCCACGACGCTCAGGGCGCCGGCCGCGTATTCGCGCGCGGCCGCGCGCACGGCCAGTTCGGCCGCCTGACCGGGCCGCTCCCACGCGGAGCTCCCGCGGCACCCCTCGACGACGATCCGCCCCTCCCGGACGCCGCGCAGGACCTCTTCCACGTCACCGGCCCGAGCGCGGCCGTAGGCATATCCGTACGGCAGCACGAGCAGCGTGGGCGAGAAGCGGTGACCACCCAGATGAGTGACCTCCCAGACACCCTCGGCCCCCGACGCGGCGAGCTCGGCGGCGAGGGGGCGGCCGAGCAGCGCGCAGCAGCGGTCGCGCTTGCCGTTGGTGCAGACCAGCGCGAGCGGGGCGCCGGTGTGCGGCCGCGCGCCGAGCACCGAGTCGAAGGTGTGGTGATCGCCCCTGCCGAGCGCGGCCAGGTCGAGGTCGAGCAGGTCCCGCGGGTCGCTGGTGGCGGCGGCGTGCAGCCACGTCCTGCCGGGGACGGTGTGCGCCGCGTACACCCGGCGGCTGACGGGGCTGCCGCAGTCGGCGTGCCGTCCGGGGCGGCGGATGAGCGCCACGCGTACGCCCGTGCCCCGCGCGGCCGCTTTCAGGGCGTGGCCCACCGCGGGATCGAGGTGGCTGGAGGTGAGCGCCTCGGCGCCCCACGGGCCGGGCTGTTCGAGCAGGAGCCAGGTCCTCGCGGTGGCCGCGGTGCCCGCGACGGGCTCGTCGAGCTCGCGGGAGGCGGAGGAACAGATACTCACACAGGTGAGCCTAACCTGACTTCATTCCCGGCGGGATCCGGCCGTGCCCGTGTCAGCGTCCCTGCCCGGGTGTGTCCTGCTCAGGCTTCGGCAGCGGCTGGGGCGGCCGCGGACCGACGTAGTGGCCGCTCGGGCGCATGCGCAGCGGACGTTCGCCGTACTCCTCCAGGGCGTGGGCGATCCAGCCCGCGGTACGGGCCACGGCGAAGATCGTCTCGCTCGCCGTGGAGGGCATGTCGCAGGACGCGGTGAGGACGGCGAGGGCCAGGTCGACGTTGGCGTGCAGCGGGGTGTGGCGGGCGGTGGTGGCCACGACGGCGCGGGCGGCGGCGAGCGCGGGCGCGGCGTGCGGGATGTCCTCCAGGAGGCCGAACAGGACCCGCGCGCGTGGGTCCTCGCCCTGGTACAGCCGGTGGCCGAGGCCCGGGATGCGGCGGCCGGCCCGCAGTTCGTCGGCGATCACGGGGGTCGCGTCGCCCCGGTCCAGCACCTCCAGCAACAGCCGGTGGGCGTGTCCGCCGGCCGCGCCGTGCAGCGGGCCTTCCAGCACGCCGAGCCCGGCGGAGACGGCGGCGTAGGCGTGGGCGCGGGCGGACGCGGCGACGCGCACCGCCAGGGTGGAGGCGGCGAGGTCGTGGTCGACGAGCAGGGCGAGCGCGGTGCCCAGGGCGCGCAGCGACGCCTCGTCGGGGTCCCGGCCGCTCAGCCGGGTCCACAGGCGGTGGGCGAGCGGGCCCTCGTCGTGGTGTCCGCGGTGTCCGCCGTGCACCGGCGGCAGCGCGGCGACGAGCGTCGGGATGAGCGTGCGCGCGGTGCCGAGCACGGTCTCCTCGGAGAGGTCGAACCGCAGGGGGTCCGCGACCGCGGCGGCGATGGCGGCCACCCGCAACCGGTCGGTGGGTCCGGCGTGTTCGGGCAGCGCGTCGACGGCGCGGCGGGCGACGGCGACGGAGGCGCCGGGCGCGCGGAAGGCGATGCCGGGACGCAGCCGGCCCGTCCACAGCCACTCCGCGACCTCTTCGTAGGAGTGGCGGGTCGCCAGCCGGGTCGCGTCGACGCCCCGGAAGTAGTACCGGTCCGACTCGATGAGCGTGATCCGGGTCCGCACCGACAGCTCGCCGCCGGAGCCCGGACCCACCGCGCTCTCCCGCCGGTTGCGCCGGGCGAGGGCCGCCACCTCGCCCGCGTCGAAGCTGCTGCCCCGCCCGCCGGGCACGCGCCGGCTGCTGAGCTGCCCGCGGCTGACGTACGCGTACACGGTCTCGGGTTTCACCCCGAGCAGTTCGGCGGCTTCCTTGGTGGTCAGGCGCCGCTCGGGGTGACCGGCGGGGGCCTCTGGCTCGCGCATGGGGGTCACGGTATCCGCAGGGCGGCAGCGGATTCTGCCCCTTGATCAACTGTATTGACCGAATGATCAACCGTGCTGACCTGAGCGTCCGCCGGGTGGAAGGGTCCGGCTCCGGTGTCGGGGCCGGACCCTTGCCGTGGGCACAGCGGTGGGCTGTGGGGGTCAGTCGTGGGGGATGTCCTCTCGGGCGCGGACGAGTGTCTCGCGGCTGATGACCACGATGCGTTCGTCGTCCGCGCGAGCGGCGTCCTCGGGCAGTTGGCCCTCGAGTTCCGCGGTGGCCTCGCGGCCGATCACGGCGTAGTTGCCGTCGCTGAGTTCGAAGATGTCGGGACAGGACTGTCCCGACAGACTGCCTCGCGCGCTGGGAGGGGCGCCGATCCGGCGTACGATTGCGACCAATGTCCCGGCCTTTCATACGGTGCCGTTGAGGACCACACAACCTGACGATGTCGCGCTTTCGAGCGTTCGAGCCGGTTACGGCTACGTGTGGGGGATGTCCGCCTTCGCGTGGATGAGGGTCTCGCGGCTGACGACGACGATCCGCTCGTAGTCGGCCCGGGATGCGTCGGCGGGGAGTTCGGATTCGAGTTCTTCGGTGAGGTCCGTTCCGATGACGGCGAACCTTCCGTCGGACAGTTCGAAGATATCGGGGCAGTTGGCCCCGGTGACGCTTCCCCGCGCGGTGGGAGGGGTGCCAAGCCGACGGATGATCTGGCTCACTGGTGGGACTTCCTTAATTTCGTCGAGGCGGGATGATTCGCACCGTCGTTGCGCGGTGCGATGCGGCCCTGTGGGGCGATGGCCTCGACAACCGGGCGACACGGAGCGGCACTTGGCGGGGATCGACCCGTTCGTGGTCGCGTAGTAGTCAACCTTGTCGGTATCTGAGGAAACGCGGCGGTTTATTGGTTCGTTACCGCCCAACTGTGTGATCCGACCGGGAGCTGCGAGAGGCGCCCGCAATTGCCGGACGGGGGCGCCCCGGCCGGGCTCACTCCTGTTCCACGGGCGGTTCGCCGACCACCCACCACTCGTCAATGTCCGTCTCCTCGAGCTGGGTGAGAAGGTCGTCGACCATGCGTCCGATTTCGGCTTCGTCGGAGGTGCCGATGAGAGTGGCCCGGTGGGGGCGGGTCGCGTACCAGTACTCCCGGAAAATGGGATGTTGCAGCATTCCGCGGGCAAAGCCGAAGAACTCCTCGCGGGTGATGTTGCCCATGCGGTAGTAGCAGAGCGCATTGGTGTAGAGCGCGTTCGCGAAGAGGAACTGGCGCTGTTTCCCGGGCGGAACGTGCCCGCCGTAGGCGTCCAGCACCTCGGCCAGCTCCGGATCGTCCATGGCCTTGCTCAGCAGCTCCCAGTGCTGGCGCTGCTGCAGGGCGAGGTTGGCCTGGCGCTGGATCTGCGCGGCCTGTTCGAGGAGTTCCACTCGGGTGCGCAGTGCGTTCACCGCGGGGCGCTGGGCGACCATGGTGACGGCAGTTCCCGCGACCAGGCCGATCCCTGCCGCGGCGGCGGCCCACAGCCGCGCTCCCACGCTTCCTCTGGCCATGTCTACCCCCGATTCAGGCGGCCGTCCGCCGGTCGTCGGGATGCGGGTCGGCTGACGGGGACCGGCGAGCGGTGGGCGGCGCTTGCCGTCTCCCAGAGTGCCGAGCGGCTCTGATCGGCGGGGAGGCGGAGAGGAGGCGCACGGAGGGAAGCGAGGGTCGCACACTCCGGCGCCTTGCCCAACGTCTGCCCCGCAAGTGCCGTTAGGAATCGTTCACTCAGCAACAGTTCCGCCGACTCGTATCCTGGTCCGGCATTCCATCCCCGGGTGTGCGCCGAAGCGCGCTCCGGTGCACGCGTCGGCGTCAGAGAGGTCGCAGAGTGAGTCAGCCGAGCCGCAGTCCCCGGCAGAGTCCCCGGCAGATCCCGGTCGTCGTGCTCGCCGGATTCCTCGGCTCGGGGAAGACCACGCTGCTCAACCACCTCCTGCACCGCAGCGGCGGCAGCCGTATCGGGGCCCTCGTCAACGACTTCGGCTCGATCGAGATCGACGCCATGGCCGTCGCCGGCGCGCTCGGCGACTCCACCGTCTCCCTCGGCAACGGCTGCCTGTGCTGCGCGGTCGACCCCGGCGAGCTCGACGCGTACCTGGAACGACTCGCCGCGCCCTCGGCCGGTATCGACGTCATCGTGATCGAGGCCAGCGGCCTCGCCGAGCCCCAGGAACTCGTCCGCATGGTGCTCGGCAGCGAACTGCCGCAGATCGTGTACGGCGGTCTCGTCGAGGTCGTCGACGCCGCCGAGTTCGACTCCACCCGCGCGGCACACCCGGAGATCGACCGGCATCTCGCCCTCGCCGACCTCGTCGTCGTCAACAAGCTCGACCGGGCGCCGGACGGCGAGCGCGTCCTCGCCCTGGTGCACTCGCTCGTCGACCGGGCCGCCGTCGTCCCCGCCACCTACGGCCGCGTCGACCCGGAGTTCCTCTTCGACTGCCGGCCCGGCGAGGAACGCGTCGGCCAGCTGTCCTTCGACGACCTGCACGACGACCACGGCGATCCCGCCGCCGACGGTGCCGACCGTGACGACCACACCGGCCACCCGCACACCGCCTACGACAGCCTGTCCTTCGCGTCCGACGTCCCCCTGGACCCCCGCCGGCTGATGGCGTTCCTCGACAGCCGGCCCGACGGGCTGTACCGGATCAAGGGCTACGTCGACTTCGGGGCGTCCGACGTCAGGAACCGGTATGCCGTGCACGCCGTGGGCCGCTTCCTGCGCTTCCACCCGGAGCCCTGGGCCGCCGGCGAGCCGCGGCTGACCCAGCTGGTGCTCATCGGCTCCGGCATCGACGCCTCCGCCCTGGGCAAGGAACTCGAGGCGTGCCGGAGCGATGCCCCGCACACCGCCGACGAGCACGGCATGTGGGGCGTCCTGCGCTACGTCCAGGATCCTGAGGGGGACGTCCAAGACCCCGACGAGGACGTCCAAGACCCTGACGAGGACCTTCAGGACCTCCAGGCCGTCCAGGACCTCCAGGACCTCCAGGACGTTCAGGATCCCGACGACGATCTCGCCGAGCCGGCGTAGGGCGGACCGTTCCGGGGGCGGGCCGGCTTCTCGCCGGATCGCGGGCGGTGTCACCGAGGGGGTCAGCCTCGCCGAGGCGGGCGGCCGTCATCGGAGCGACGGCCGCCCGGGTGTGCCGGACCGCTGCCTATACCGGTCCCGCCACCACCGCCACCGTCTTCGGCAGCGACACGCCCGAGCCGTCGCGGCGCGGGTCGACGTCCGGCAGCTCGGCCGGGGTGCCGTTCTTCTGCGCGGCCTTGGCCGGCACGGGACCCGCCCAGGCCAGGGACAGGCAGTCCTCGCCCTTCAGGAACCGCTGGCAGCGCACACCGCCCGTGGCGCGGCCCTTGCGCGGGTACTGGTCGAACGGGGTCAGCTTGGCCGTCGTCTGGACGGAGTCGTCGAGCGTGCCGCGCGATCCCGCCACCGTGAACACGGCCGCGTCCGCCGCCGGGTCCACCGCCGTGAAGGAGATGACCTTCGCGCCCTCCGTCAGCTTGA
The DNA here is from genome assembly GCF_055569945.1 of Streptomyces sp. NPDC031340. Classification (NCBI taxonomy): domain Bacteria; kingdom Bacillati; phylum Actinomycetota; class Actinomycetes; order Kitasatosporales; family Streptomycetaceae; genus Streptomyces; species Streptomyces sp. NPDC031340. The sequence continues at coordinate 29,791 of NZ_JBVIIE010000046.1, read as the reverse complement.
TGCCCGCCACGCCGCCGGCCGGCCGGCCCTGCGGACGCACCTGCGAGGCCTGGAAGCGCAGCAGCTGCGCGTCGTCGGTGATGAAGACCAGGTCCTCCTCGCCGGTGCGCAGCTCGACCGCGCCGACGATCCGGTCGCCGTCCTTGAGCGTGATGACCTCCAGCTCGTCCTTGTTGCCCGGATAGTCCGGCACCACGCGCTTGACGACGCCCTGCTCCGTGCCGAGCGCAAGACCGGGGGAGGACTCGTCGAGCGTGGTCAGGCACACCACCGTCTCGTCGCCCTCCAGGGAGACGAACTCCGCCAGCGGCGCCCCTCCGGAGAGGTTCGGCGCCGACGCCGTCTCCGGCAGCTGCGGCAGGTCGACGACGTTGACGCGCAGCAGACGGCCCGCGGAGGTCACCGCGCCGATCTCGCCGCGCGCCGTCGCCGGGACCGCCGAGACGATCACGTCGTGCTTGGCCCGTCGGGCGTCGGCGTCCTGCTCGAAGGGCTCGCCGTTCGCCGTGCGGGCCAGCAGGCCGGTCGAGGAGAGCAGGACCCGGCACGGGTCGTCGGCGACCTGCAGCGGCACGGTGGCAGCCGTGCTGCCCGCGGACTCCAGCAGGACCGTACGCCGCTCGGTGCCGAACTTCTTCGCCACCTGCGCCAGTTCGGAGGAGACCAGCTTGCGCAGCTCCGCGTCCGACTCCAGGATCCGGGTCAGCTCCGCGATCTCCGCGTTCAGCCGGTCCTTCTCGGCCTCCAGCTCGATGCGGTCGAACTTGGTCAGGCGGCGCAGCGGGGTGTCCAGGATGTACTGCGTCTGGATGTCCGACAGGGAGAAGCGCTCCATCAGGCGCTCCTTCGCCTGCGCGCTGTTCTCGCTGGAGCGGATCAGACGGATGACCTCGTCGATGTCGACGAGCGCCGTCAGCAGGCCCTCCACCAGGTGCAGGCGGTCGCGTCGCTTGGTGCGCCGGAACTCGCTGCGGCGCCGCACGACCTCGAAGCGGTGGTCGAGGTAGACCTCCAGCAGCTCCTTCAGGCCCAGCGTCAGCGGCTGCCCGTCCACCAGCGCCACGTTGTTGATGCCGAAGGACTCCTCCATCGGCGTCAGCTTGTACAGCTGCTCCAGAACGGCCTCCGGCACGAAGCCGTTCTTGATCTCGATGACCAGGCGCAGCCCGTGCTCACGGTCGGTGAGGTCCTTGACGTCGGCGATGCCCTGGATCTTCTTCGAGCCGACCAGGTCCTTGATCTTGGCGATCACCTTCTCCGGGCCGACCGTGAACGGCAGCTCGGTGACGACCAGGCCCTTGCGGCGCGCGGTGACGGTCTCGACGGACACCGTCGCCCGGATCTTGAACGTGCCGCGGCCCGTCTCGTAGGCGTCCCGGATGCCGGAGAGGCCGACGATGCGCCCGCCGGTGGGCAGGTCGGGGCCGGGGACGTGCTTCATCAGGGTGTCCAGATCCGCGTTCGGATAGCGGATCAGGTGGCGGGCGGCCGCGACGACCTCGGAGAGGTTGTGCGGCGGCATGTTCGTCGCCATGCCGACCGCGATCCCCGAGGAGCCGTTGACCAGCAGGTTCGGGAAGGCGGCCGGGAGCGCGACCGGTTCCTGCTCCTGGCCGTCGTAGTTGGGCGCGAAGTCGACGGTGTCCTCGTCGATCGACTCGGTCATCAGACTGGTCGCCGCGGCCTGACGGCACTCCGTGTACCGCATCGCGGCCGGCGGGTCGTCGTTGCCCAGCGAGCCGAAGTTGCCATGGCCGTCGACCAGCGGCACACGCATGGAGAAGGGCTGCGCCATGCGCACCAGCGCGTCGTAGATCGACGCGTCGCCGTGCGGGTGCAGCTTGCCCATGACCTCGCCCACCACGCGGGCGCACTTCACGTAGCCGCGGTCGGGGCGCAGGCCCATCTCGTTCATCTGGTAGACGATGCGGCGGTGTACCGGCTTCAGGCCGTCCCGGGCGTCCGGCAGGGCCCGGGAGTAGATGACCGAGTACGCGTACTCGAGGAAGGAGCCCTGCATCTCGTCGACAACGTCGATGTCGAGGATCCGCTCCTCGAACGCGTCGTCGGGCGGCGGGGTCTTCGTGCTGCGGCGGGCCATCGCTGCCGGCTCCTCCTGGTATCTGTCGCTCGCTTGCGGGGCTGCGCGTAGCCGCCCCTGCGGCTCAATCGTGCTGGAGCGTTTGACGGGATCTGACGCGGACCATTGTGGACCGCGGGACTGACAGCGTGCGCCGGGACCCGGTGCAGGCGGTCCGGCCGGCACCCCGTGCCGCGCCGACGCGGCTGCCCGCAGGCTAACCCGATCCGCTGTGGGCGTACGCCGTCCGGGAACTTCGCCCGGGCTCCGCCCGCTTGCATACAGTGGCAGGACCGGCAGGAAAACCGCGATGCAGGCACCGCATCCGCGATCGAAGGGACGTACATGCCCATGGGTCACACGGCCACAGACCAGGCAGGCTCCGGGGGCCTGACAGCGACCGAGCACCGCCTGGCCAACGGGCTGCGCGTGGTGCTCTCCGAGGACCACCTGACCCCGGTCGCGGCGGTGTGCCTCTGGTACGACGTCGGCTCGCGCCACGAGGTCAAGGGCCGTACCGGGCTGGCTCACCTCTTCGAGCACCTGATGTTCCAGGGCTCGGCGCAGGTGCAGGGCAACGGCCACTTCGAGCTGGTGCAGGGCGCCGGCGGCTCGCTCAACGGCACCACGAGCTTCGAGCGCACCAACTACTTCGAGACGATGCCCGCCCACCAGCTGGAGCTCGCCCTCTGGCTGGAGGCCGACCGCATGGGCTCCCTGCTCGCCGCCCTGGACGAGGAGTCCATGGAGAACCAGCGGGACGTCGTCAAGAACGAGCGCCGCCAGCGCTACGACAACGTGCCCTACGGCACCGCCTTCGAGAAGCTGACCGCCATGGCCTACCCGGACGGCCACCCCTACCACCACACCCCGATCGGCTCGATGGCCGACCTGGACGCGGCGACCCTGGAGGACGCGCGCGCGTTCTTCCGCACCTACTACGCGCCGAACAACGCCGTCCTGTCGGTCGTCGGCGACATCGACCCCGAGCAGACGCTCGCCTGGGTCGAGAAGTACTTCGGGTCTATCCCGGCGCACGACGGCAAGCCCGCGCCCCGCGACGGCACGCTGCCCGACGTCATCGGCGAGCAGCTGCGCGAGGTCGTCGAGGAGGAGGTCCCGGCCCGCGCCCTGATGGCGGCCTACCGGCTGCCGCACGACGGCACGCGCGAGTGCGACGCCGCCGACCTGGCGCTCACCGTCCTCGGCGGCGGCGAGTCCTCCCGCCTGTACAACCGTCTCGTCCGCCGCGACCGCACCGCCGTCGCGGCCGGCTTCGGCCTGCTGCGGCTCGCCGGCGCGCCCTCCCTGGGCTGGCTCGACGTGAAGACCTCCGGCGACGTCGAGGTGCCGGTCATCGAGTCCGCCATCGACGAGGAGCTCGCCCGGTTCGCCGAGGACGGCCCCACGGCCGAGGAAATGGAGCGCGCCCAGGCCCAGTTGGAGCGCGAGTGGCTGGACCGGCTCGGCACGGTCGCGGGCCGCGCCGACGAACTGTGCCGGTACGCCGTCCTGTTCGGCGACCCGCAGCTCGCCCTGACCGCCGTGCGGCGCGTGCTCGACGTGACGGCCGAGGAGGTGCGGGAGGCCGCCAGGGCGCGGCTGCGCCCCGACAACCGGGCGGTGCTCGTCTACGAGCCCCTCGCCGCCGAGGTCGCGGAGGCCGCGGACCCGCCCGAGGACCCGGAGGCCGAGGCCACCGTGGAAGGCACCGACGTCAACGAGGAGGCGGCCAAGTGACCGAGCTCGCCACGATGGAGTTCCACCCCCGGCCCAGCGCGGGCGAGGCCAGGCCCTGGGCGTTCCCGGCCCCCGAGCGCGGCACGCTCGGCAACGGGCTGACGGTCCTGCACTGCCACCGCCCCGGCCAGCAGGTCGTCGCCGTGGAGGTGCTCCTGGACGCCCCCCTGGACGCCGAGCCGGCCGGCTTCGACGGCGTCGCCACGATCATGGCCCGCGCCTTCTCCGAGGGCACCGACAAGCACTCCGCCGAGGAGTTCGCCGCCGAGCTGGAGCGCTGCGGCGCCACCCTCGACTCGCACGCCGACCACCCCGGCGTCCGCCTGAGCCTGGAGGTGCCGGTCTCCCGCCTGGCCAAGGCGCTCGGCCTGGTCGCCGACGCCCTCCGGGCGCCCGCCTTCGCCGACAGCGAGGTCGAGCGGCTGGTGCGCAACCGCCTCGACGAGATCCCGCACGAGCTGGCCAGCCCCGCCCGGCGCGCCGCCAAGGAACTGTCGAAGGAACTCTTCGCGGCGGACTCGCGGATGTCGCGCCCGCGCCAGGGCACCGAGGACACCGTCGCCGCCATCGACTCCGCGGCCGTACGCGCCTTCTACGAGAAGCACGTCCGCCCCGCGACCGCCACCGCCGTGGTCGTCGGCGACCTCACCGGCATCGACCTCGACGCGCTGCTCGGCGACACGCTCGGCTCCTGGACCGGCCCGGCGGCCGAGCCGCGCCCCGTGCCGCCGGTGACCGCCGACGACACCGGCCGCGTCGTCATCGTCGACCGCCCCGGCGCCGTCCAGACCCAGCTGCTCATCGGCCGGGTCGGACCCGACCGGCACGACCGCGTGTGGCCCGCGCAGGTGCTCGGCACGTACTGCCTGGGCGGCACCCTCACCTCGCGCCTGGACCGCGTGCTGCGGGAGGAGAAGGGCTACACCTACGGCGTGCGGGCCTTCGCCCAGGTGCTGCGGTCCGCGCCGGACGGTTCGGGCGCCGGGATGCTCGCCATCAGCGGCTCCGTGGACACCCCGAACACCGGCCCCGCCCTGCACGACCTGTGGACCGTGCTGCGCACCCTGGCGGCGGAGGGCCTGACCGACGCCGAGCGCGACGTCGCCGTGCAGAACCTCGTCGGCGTGGCGCCGCTGAAGTACGAGACCGCGGCCGCCGTGGCGAGCACGCTGGCCGACCAGGTCGAGCAGCACCTGCCGGACGACTTCCAGGCGACGCTGTACCGGCAGCTCGCCGAGACCGGCACCGTGGAGGCCACGGCGGCGGCCGTGAGCGCGTTCCCGGTGGACCGTCTGGTGACCGTCCTCGTCGGTGACGCCTCCCAGATCAAGGAGCCCGTCGAGGCCCTCGGCATCGGCGAAGTGACCGTCGTGGCGGCCGAGTAGCGGCACGCGCGTGGGGCCCCGGTGACCGACGGGTCACCGGGGCCCCCTTGTGCCCGAATTGAGGCAGAGGTTGCCTGTCTGCCCTGTGGCATGCGCTACAAAAGCCGTCTTCCGTTTGGGGATGGACAGGCGGCCCGTTTAGCGTCTTCCGGGCTGTTCGTCAGGCAGTGCGCCGCACCCGCGGCACCGGACAGCCATCGCCGAGTCCCCGTACGGCGCGAGCCAGGGGAGCCGGGGACCCACGTCCCTGGGGTGAATCGGACGCCCGCGCCCACGGCGAGGGGGTCCGTAGGAGACCTTCCTGCTCCGAACCCTCCCCCAGAGCCTCAACGGCCTGGGGGGACCCCCACCGCTAACCCGGTAGGCGAGAGGGAAGGAAAGGACCAGCCACCAACATGGCGTTCACCTGCGCCACCGGGAAGCACCGCCGTCCCAGCCGCATCAAGAGGACCACCGCACGCGCGGCGGGCGTGGCGACTCTCGCCACCACCGGTGTCGTCGGCGCTCTGGCCGCCCCGGCGCTCGCCGCCGACAACACGGTCGAGCGGACCGGTCTGCTCCCCGTCGTCAGCCTCGGCGACGCGGTCGCCGAGAAGATCGACGCCCAGGCCGAGGCCCAGCAGCAGGCCGTCGAGGACGCCGCGATCGAGAGGGCCGCCGAGCAGGCCGCGCGCGAGAAGGCCGCCGCGCTGGCCGCGAAGGAGCGAGAGACCAAGGCGCGCGCCGCCCGTGAGGCCGAGCGCAAGCGCCTCAACGCGTTCACGGCGCCGATCGCGCACTCGTACGTCTCCACCGCCTACCGCGCCGGCAGCTCCCTGTGGTCCTCCGGCAGCCACACCGGCATCGACTTCCACGCCGCGAGCGGCACGTCGGTGCACTCGGTCGGTGCCGGCACCGTCGTCGAGGCCGGCTGGGGCGGGGCGTACGGCAACCAGGTCGTGATCAGGATGGCCGATGGCATGTACACCCAGTACGGCCACCTGTCGTCCATCGGCGTCTCGGTGGGCCAGACGGTGACCCCGGGACAGCAGATCGGCCTGTCCGGCGCCACCGGCAACGTCACCGGACCGCACCTGCACTTCGAGGCCCGGACCAGCCCCGAGTACGGCTCGGACGTCGACCCCCTCGCCTACCTGCGCAGGCACGGCGTGAACCTCTGAGGACGGAAGCCTCCGAGGACGGATCACCGGTCCGCCGCAACTCCGCTCCGACCCGAGCCCCGGCCCACCGGCCGGGGCTTTCGGCGTTCCGTCTCCCCGGCCGCCCGGCCCGTTGACCAAAAAGTATCCCTGGATTCCGGTCCGCCGTCGGAAATTCCGGCCCATTGCATTAGAGTCACTGAACACACGTCAATCGTCGACGTTTCACGGGGATTAATGCGGAGGTCGGTCATGCGCATTCCCGCGCACTCGGTGTGCACGGCCATCCGGGACGACATTGTCGCGGGTGTCTACGAGCGCGGCGGCCGGCTCACCGAGGAAGTCCTCGCCCGCCGCTACGGCGTCTCCCGCGTCCCCGTCCGCGAGGCCCTGCGCACGCTGGAGGCGGAGGGCTTCGTGGTGACCCGGCGGCACGCGGGCGCGTGCGTGGCGGAGCCGACCGAGCGGGAGGCCGCCGACCTGCTGGAGATGCGCGTGCTGCTGGAGCCGCTCGGCGCCTCGCGGGCCGCCCAGCGGCGCACCGAGGCCCACCTGAAGGTGCTGCGCGGCCTGGTCAGGCTGGGTCAGGAGCGCGCCAGGAGGGGCAACAGCGAGGATCTGCGCTCGCTGGGGGGCTGGTTCCACGAGACGCTCGCCCAGGCCTCCGGCAGCCCCGCGCTGACCTCGGTGCTGACCCAGCTGCGCCAGAAGATTTCCTGGATGTACGCGGTGGAGACGCCGGCCGACCCGATGGAGTCCTGGGCGGAGCACGGCGCGATCGTCGACGCGGTGGCGCGCGGCGACGGCGAGCGCGCGCGGGCGGTCACGGCGCTGCACACCGAGCGCTCCACCGCCGCGCACCGGCTGCGCTTCGGCGCCGGGGCGGACCGCGCCGACCGTGTGAGGAACTCGCAACATCCCGTAAACATGTCTGGGCTGCGGCATTAACATGCGCGCCGTATACAAAGAACAGATATTCAGCCGGGCTCTATTTCTGCTGCCCTTTTCCACGCGCGCCGTGAATTCTCACCCGCGCGCCTTCCGCATGCCCGCGTGACGAATACGCCGCCCGATCCGATGCCGGTCCGTTCCGGCCCGCGGCCGCCCGTGAACGCAATTCCACGCACCCGCCCCACGCCACGCGCGCCCATTCCGTTCCATGGCGAAGCCCCGTACCCGGCGTGCACCACGCCCGGGCCGGCCCGCACCCGCCTCCCGAGGCGGCGGAGCCGCGCAGCCCTGGCCCGGAGGGCGGGGCGGCCCGGCCCCACACCCGGCTCGCGAGGCCGCGAAGCGACCCGCACCCGCTTCGGGGGCCGGCCGCGCTCGGCCCCTGCGCGGCCCCCCGGCCCACCGCGCGGAGGGACCGCCCGGCCCCGCCCCCTCCAGGACGAGGCCGCCCGCGCTCGGCCGGAGATGGGGTGGAGCCGCGCGCTCGGGCCCGTGGGGGTGGGCGGGGGCGGACGCGTCCGGCGTGTGGAGCGACGCAGGTGCTCGGTCCGCCCGTTGCGCGGCGCAGCCGCCTGGGCCTGCCCCTCCCCGGGCCTGCCCGGGCCGTTGGCATGCTCCCGTGGCGGAGCGCCCGCTCTCACCGCTTCGGCGGCGGAGCCGGCCGCGCTCGGCCGGAGATGCGGCGGAGCCGCGTCCCCCGGTGGTGGGGGACGCGGCTCCGTGTGGTCCGGGTGGGGCTCAGACGGTCTCGGGGAGTTCCTCGAGGCCCTCGGAGACCAGCTTCGCCAGCCGGTCGAGGGCGACGTCCGCGCCCTCGGCGTCGGAGGCGATGACGACCTCCTGGCCGCCCTCCGCGCCCAGACTCAGGACGGCCAGCATGGACGCCGCGTTGACGGGGTCGCCGTCGGCCTTGGCGATCGTGACCGGGACGCCGGTGGCCGCGGCGGCTCGGACGAAGATGGAGGCGGGGCGGGCGTGGAGGCCCTCTGCCCAGCCGATGTTGACGCGGCGCTCAGCCATGTGATGCTGCCCTTCGGTTCTCAGGGTTGTCTAGACCAGTTTTCCACACCGGGGAGCGTGCCAGGAGGGGTCGTCCGACCCTTCCCGCAGTGACCTTCGGACCGCGGCCTCGGCCCGACCGTCGTCCTCGGCGGTTCACCACAGAGTGCCTGGCGCCGTCGTCAGAAGCGAGCCGTACTCTGGGGCCCATGCAGACCTCGCCGGACCGGCACGAATACCCCGACCACTGGGAGGCCGACGTCGTGCTGCGCGACGGCGGCACCGCACGCATCCGCCCCATCACCGCGGACGACGCGGATCGCCTGGTCAGCTTCTACGAGCACGTGTCGGACGAGTCGAAGTACTACCGCTTCTTCGCGCCCTACCCGCGACTGTCCGCCAAGGACGTCCACCGCTTCACGCACCACGACTTTGTGGACCGGGTGGGACTCGCAGCCACGGTCGGCGGCGAGTTCATCGCCACCGTACGCTACGACCGCATCGGCGCCGACGGCACGCCCGCCACCTCCCCCGCGGACGAGGCCGAGGTCGCCTTCCTGGTCCAGGACGCCCACCACGGCCGCGGCGTCGCCTCCGCCCTCCTCGAACACGTCGCCGCCGTCGCCCGCGAGCGCGGCATCCGCCGGTTCGTCGCCGAGGTGCTGCCCGCCAACACCAAGATGATCAAGGTGTTCACGGACGCCGGGTACACGCAGAAGCGCAGCTTCGAGGACGGCGTCGTGCACCTGGAGTTCGACATCGAGCCCACCGACCGCTCCCTCGCCGTGCAGCGCGCCCGTGAGCAGCGCGCCGAGGCGCGGTCGGTACGGCGGCTGCTGGTGCCCGGCTCGGTCGCCGTCGTCGGCGTCGGCCGCACCCCCGGAGGCGTGGGGCGCAGCATCCTCGACAACATCCGGGACGCCGGGTACACCGGCTCGCTGCACGCCGTGAACCGGGCCTTCGCCGAGGACCTGAAGGAGTTCGACGGGATCCCCGCCCACCGCTCGGTGCGGGAGATCGAGGGGCCCGTCGACCTCGCGGTCGTCGCCGTGCCGGCCGAGCACGTCCCCGAGGTCGTCGCCGAGTGCGGCGAGCACGGCGTGCAGGGGCTGGTCGTGGTCTCCGCCGGGTACGCCGAGAGCGGCCCGGAGGGACGCGACCGCCAGCGCGAACTCGTCCGGCAGGCGCGCGCGTACGGCATGCGCATCATCGGCCCGAACGCCTTCGGGATCATCAACACCTCCCCCGACGTACGGCTCAATGCCTCACTCGCCCCCGCGATGCCCCGCCCGGGCCGGACCGGCCTGTTCGCCCAGTCCGGCGCCATCGGGATCGCCCTGCTGTCCCGGCTGCAGCGGCGCGGCGGCGGCGTCACCGGCGTGACCGGCGTGTCGACCTTCGTCTCGTCCGGCAACCGCGCCGACGTCTCCGGCAACGACGTGCTCCAGTACTGGTACGACGACCCCGACACCGACGTCGCCCTGATGTACCTGGAGTCCATCGGCAACCCGCGCAAGTTCACGCGCCTGGCCCGGCGCACCGCGGCCGTGAAGCCGCTGGTCGTCGTGCAGGGCGCGGGCAGCGCGCCGCAGGGGCACGCCGTCCGCGCGACCCGCCTGCCGCACGCGACGGTGTCCGCGCTGCTGCGGCAGGCGGGCGTGATCCGCGTCGACACGATCACCGAACTGGTCGACGCGGGCCTGCTGCTCGCCCGGCAGCCGCTGCCGGCCGGTCCGCGGGTGGCCATCCTCGGCAACTCCGAGTCGCTCGGTCTGCTGACCTACGACGCCTGCCTCTCCGAAGGGCTGCGCCCGCTGCGCCCGCTGGACCTGACCACCCAGGCCTCGCCGGCGGACTTCCACGCCGCCCTGCTGAAGGTGCTGGGGGACGAGACCTGCGACGCGGTCGTCGTCACCGCGATACCCGCCATCGGCGAGGCGCCGGCCGCCGACGCCGATACCGACGCCGAGCTGGCGCAGGCGCTCAGCTCCGCGGCGCGGCAGGTCCCCGGCAAGCCGGTGCTCGTCGTGCACGTGGAACTCGGCGGACTCGCCGAGGCCCTGTCCGCGGCGGCGAGCACCGCGCCGCGCACGTCCACCGAGGCGCCCGCCGCCCGCCGCCTGCGCCCCTCGCAGCAGCTGCCCGCCCCGGCGTCCGACCGGCAGACCACCCCCGACACCGCCGCCCCCGACACCGCCGCCCCCGACACCGGCACCCGCCTCATCCCCGCCTACCCCGCCGCCGAGCGTGCCGTGCGGGCCCTGAGCGAGGCCGTGAAGTACGCGCAGTGGCGGCGCGAGGCCGCCCAGCCCGGCAAGGTCCCGGACTTCGAGGGCATCGACGAGAAGGGCGCCGCCAGGATCATCGACCGCATGCTCAGCCGCGGGCAGGGGCTCACCCTCGGGACCGAGGAGACGTACGAACTGCTCGAGTGCTACGGCATCACCGTGCGCCGGGCCGTCCCCGCCTTCACCCCGGACGACGCCGTCCGCGCGGCGGAGAGCCTCGGCTACCCGGTGGCCCTGAAGGCCACCGCCCCGCACCTGCGCCACCGCGCCGACCTCGGCGGGGTGCGCCTGGACCTGGCGGACGAGGAGCAGCTGCGGCGCGCGTACGCCGAACTGGCCGGGCTGTTCGGGAAGCCGGAGGAGCTGCGGCCGGTGGTGCAGGCGATGGCGCCGCGCGGGGTCGACACGATCGTCCGGGCCGTCATCGACCCGGCGGCCGGAGCGGTGCTGTCGTTCGGACTGGCCGGGCCCGCCTCCCAGCTGCTCGGGGACATGGCGCACCGGCTGATCCCGGTCACCGACCGGGAGGCGACCTCGCTGGTCCGCTCGATCCGGACGGCGCCGCTGCTGTTCGGCTGGCGCGGCTCGACACCGGTCGACACCCCGGCGCTGGAGGAGCTGCTGCTGCGGGTGTCGCGGCTGGTCGACGACCACCCGGAAGTGGTCGCGGTGACCCTGGAACCGGTCGTCGTGTCGCCCTACGGCCTGACCGTCCTCGGCGCCTCCGTCCGGCTCGCCCCGCCACCCGCCCGCGACGACCTCGGCCCGCGCACCCTTCCCCGCTATTGAGTCCCCGCTACCGAGACACCTGTGAGCGGTGCCTCGCAGTCAGTGCGCCCCCGTAGGATGGACGCATGGCCAAGACCAGTACGACGACCCAGGGGCTGCGAGCGGCGATCGAACGCAGCGGCTACTACCCGGCCCTCGTGGCCGAGGCGGTGGAGGCCGCCGTGGGCGGCGAGCCCATCCGGTCGTACCTGGTCCACCAGGAGACGACGTTCGACCAGAACGAGGTGCGGCGGCACGTGACCGTGCTCGTCCTCACCGGCAACCGCTTCGTCGTCAGCCACACCGACGAGCAGGCGGCCGACGGCACCTCCCCGACGCCGTACGCCACCACGTCCACGGAGTCCGTGAAGCTCGACCGGATCTCGTCGGTCGTGGTCAGCCGCGTGGTCGCCAACCCGGAGCAGTACACGCCGGGCACCCTGCCGCGCGAGGTCGTCCTGACCATCGGCTGGGGCGCCGTCTCCCGTATCGACCTCGAGCCCGCCGCCTGCGGCGACCCCAACTGCGAGGCCGACCACGGCTACACCGGCAACTCCACGGCGGACGACCTCAGCCTGCGGGTCAGCGAGGCGGGCGACGGCCCGGAGACCGTCCGCCAGGCCCTCGCCTTCGCCCAGGCGCTGTCCGAGGCGACCGCGGACGTCACCCGCTGATGTCCCACCCGACTCCGGCAGCCGCACCCGGCCCCGCCTCCTGGGACCAGCACCCGGAACCTCTGGCCGTCGACTCCGCGCCGTGCCCCGAGTACGGCAGCGGCTCCCTCGCCGACCTGCTGCCCACGCTGGCCGCGGGCATGGGCGTACCCGGCATGACGGCCGCGATCACCGAGCTGGCCCCGGCCGACCGGAACTGCGTGTTCCTGGTCGACGGCCTGGGCTGGGAGCAGCTCAGGGCGCACCCGGAGGACGCCCCCTACCTGAACTCCCTGCTGGCCGGCTCCCGCGGCGGCACCGGCCGTCCGATCACCGCCGGCTACCCGGCGACCACCGCGACCTCCCTCGCCTCCGTCGGCACCGGCCTGCCGCCCGGCGCGCACGGCCTGCCCGGCTACACCGTGCGCGACCCCGCCACCGGCGAGCTGATGAACCAGCTGCGCTGGCAGCCCTGGACCGCGCCGCACGTCTGGCAGCCGTACCCCACCGTCTTCCAACTGGCCGAGCGGGCCGGGGTGCACGCCGCCCAGGTGTCGTCGCCCGCCTTCCAGAACACCCCGCTCACCAAGGTCGCCCTCAGCGGCGGCGTCTTCCACGGACGGCTGACCGGCGAGGAGCGCATGGACGTCGCCGCCGAGCAGCTGGCCGCCGGCGACCGCTCCCTGGTCTACACGTACTACTCCGAGCTCGACGGAGCCGGCCACCGCTACGGCGTCGACTCCGACACCTGGCGCGGCCAGCTCATGCACGTCGACCGGCTCGTCCAGCGCCTGGCCGAGCAACTGCCGCCGCGCACCGCGCTGTACGTCACCGCCGACCACGGCATGATCGACGTGCCGTTCGACGACGAGCACCGCATCGACTTCGACGCGGACTGGGAACTGCGCGCCGGTGTCGCCCTGTTGGGCGGCGAGGGCCGCGCCCGGCACGTCTACGCGGTGCCGGGCGCCGAGAACGACGTGCTGACCTGCTGGCGCGAGGTGCTCGGCGAGCAGTTCTGGGTGGCCTCACGGGAGGAGGCGATCGCAGCGGGCTGGTTCGGTCCGGCCGTCGACGAGCGGGTCCACGCCCGCATCGGCGACGTGGTCGCCGCCGCCCGCGACGACGTGCTGATCATCGCCTCCGAGCGGGAGCCGAAGGAGTCGGCGATGGTCGGCAACCACGGCTCGATGACCCCCGCCGAGCAACTGGTCCCGCTGCTCGAAGTACGCTCCTGAGCCGCCGCACCCCCGCTTCGCACCCTGCGTCACCGAAAGGCGTCAACTCCCCATGCCCGAGCTGGTCTTCTTCTCCGGAACCATGGACTGCGGGAAGTCGACGCTGGCTCTGCAGATCGAGCACAACCGCTCGGCGCGCGGCCTCGCGGGCATGATATTCACCCGTAACGACCGCGCGGGCGAGGGCAAGCTGTCCTCCCGCCTCGGCCTGGTGACGGACGCGGTGGAGGTCGAGGACGGCACGGACCTGTACGCCTACCTCGTCGACCGCCTCTCGCAGGGCGCCCGCGCGGACTACGTCATCGCCGACGAGGCGCAGTTCCTGGCGCCCGAGCAGATCGACCAGCTCGCGCGCGTGGTCGACGACCTCGGCCTCGACGTCTACGCCTTCGGCATCACCACCGACTTCCGCACCAAGCTGTTCCCCGGCTCGCAGCGGCTGGTCGAACTCGCCGACCGCGTCGAGGTCCTCCAGGTCGAGGCCCTGTGCTGGTGCGGCGCCCGCGCCACGCACAACGCCCGCACGGTCGGCGGCGAGATGGTCGTCGAGGGCGCCCAAGTGGTCGTCGGCGACGTCAACCAGGCGGACGCGGTCGGCTACGAGGTCCTGTGCCGCCGCCACCACCGCCGCCGCATGACCGCGGCGACAGCCCGCGCAGGCGCGCTGTCGCCCGACGTCCTGCCGGTCGCCCCCGCCTGAGGGCCGCCGGCCGGCGCGCTACTTCTGTGCCCAGACCTGGTTGGGCTGCGTGCCGCCGCCGTAGCAGTCCCAGATCTGCAGGACCGCGCCGTTGCCGGAACCGCCGGCGTCCAGGCACTTCCCCGACTGGGGGTTCGTGACAGTGCCGTTGGCGTTGAACTGCCACTGCTGGGCGCCGGTGCCGTTGCACGACCAGAGCTGCACCTTGCTGCCGTTGGCCGTGGAACCCGACGCCACATCAAGACACTTGCCGGTCTGCGGGTTGACCAGGGTGCCGCCGCTCCGGGTCCACTGCTGGTTCCAGCCGGTTCCGCAGTCCCACAACTGGACGGCGGTGCCGTCGGCGGTGCCCCAGTCCTTCAGGTCCAGGCAGCGGCCGCTCTGCTGTCCGACGATCGTGCCGGACGTACCGCCACCGCCACCGCCGCCGGAACCGGAGCCGTTGGAGTCGTAGGAGAAGGAGTTCACCGCCAGACCGGGGCCGCCGACCCAGGGCTCGAAGCCGAACTGCACGCTGGTCATGTACCACGCCGGCGACAGGTAGCCACGGGCGGCGGAGTCGTCGGTGAAGTCCTTGATGTTGACCGTGATCGCGTTGGTGGGCTGCTGGCGGACGTAGGAGACGGTGTTCCAGGCGATGCCGTTGTTCTGACGGCCGTACCACACGTCCCAGTTGGCGCCCTCGATCCAGGCCGTCCCGACCTTGCTGCCGAACGGTGTGGGCGAACCGGAGTGGTTGGCCCAGATCATCATCTCTTCGCCGTTGTTCTGGCCCGACGGGTTGGGGCTGGTGTCGAACCAGATGTCGTACGCGGCGTCCCACTGCCCGTCGGCGGTGGAGAAGTCGACGCTGGACTGCGGGTTGCCGAAGGCCGACACCTGCAGCGGCAGGCCGTTGCCGCTGGAGCAGTTGCCGTAGTGGCAGCCTGCGTAGATCGACGGATACGCCGCCGGCGCGCCGCTGGTGCCCACGTCGTGCCAGCCCGTGGTGACCTTGAAGCCGTTGTCCGACACGTCGATGCACTGGGGGATCGAGTCACCCCACTCGTTGTTCTGGACGACGTACTTGCCGCCCGAGACCTTCGTGCTGTCGGTCTTGCCGCAGAGGGTGGTACTCGCGGACGCGTGCGGAGCCCCGGCCAGGGAGAGGGCGATCAGGAACAGGGTGGCCACGAGCGACGCGACAACCGCGGTCCCGTGGGGCCGCTTCAAGCGTGATCCGGTCATGTGAGTCCTTTCGCTCGCCGGGTGGCTTCTGTGGCACCCGGACGGTGGGGGCGAACTCGGGGAGCCTGGGAGCGCTCCCATTTGCTGGCGCCGACATCGGCGTCTTCCGGAAGTGAAATGAGGGATCTGGGGCCAAGACGGCCTGTCGTGCCCGTCTCCGAGGGGAAACCAGTACGCGGCATGAGGGCTCGTCCGGCTCACTCACACCGCAACACATGAAGCCAGCGAGCCTGACGGAGTGTCAAGTGGTGCGTATGCGTTCACTTTCTGAACCCCACTCAGCAGCTCGGCTCCCGAACGGTCCACCAAGGGCCAGGGTGTTCGGCGGAAGCTGATCAGCACCGAAGCGGATGTGGCTATGATCATCCCTGGCAAGGCTGTAGCGCAGAGGTCGTCGCGCCCTAGCATCGAGCTGGAGGACGTCGGTTCGAATCCGACCAGCCTTGCCGCCTTTGTCGTGGAGGAAAGTCGATTGGCGTCGGTCCGTCCTGGGCGGGCGGAGGGCGATGCCGCCCTCGGCGAGCCGGGCACCGGCGAGGAACCGGTGGAGTGGTGATGACGCAGCCGACGCCCGTACGCTGCCCGGCGATCGAACATCCGGACATCCCGATCGTCGATCCGTCCCGGCTGGACCCGCTGCTGGCCCGGCTGAGGTCGGCGCGACCGGTCACCGCCGACGAGGCCTTCCCGGTCGGCACCGTGCGCGCGGACGGGCGGGTCGACCTGTGCAAGCAGGGACTGGGAGCGGCCGGCGCCGCCCGCCTGATGCCGGCCGCCGCCTCCTCGCCGCACGCCGCGCACATCCTGCTCGGCACCAACGCCATCGGGAACGACGGGGCGTCGACGGTCGCCGGGGCGCTCGTCGACGGCCACGGCCTGCACACCCTGTACCTCGGCTGCAACCGCATCGGCCCGGAAGGCGTCACCGCGCTCGCCGGCGCGCTGTCGGGCGACGACACCGTCCGCGCCCTGTGGCTCAAACGCAACCCGGTGGGTGACGAGGGCGCCTTCGCACTCGCCGCGATGCTGCGCCGCAACACCGCGCTGCGCACCCTCGACCTCG
The DNA here is from genome assembly GCF_055569945.1 of Streptomyces sp. NPDC031340. Lineage (NCBI taxonomy): Bacteria > Bacillati > Actinomycetota > Actinomycetes > Kitasatosporales > Streptomycetaceae > Streptomyces > Streptomyces sp. NPDC031340. The sequence continues at coordinate 13,560 of NZ_JBVIIE010000046.1, read as the reverse complement.
TCAACAGCCGCCTCACCGCCGAGGGTCTGCGTGCCCTGCTCGACGCCCTCACCGGCCGCACGCGCCCGCTGGAACGCCTCTTCCTCGGCGGGAACGGCCTGACCGCGGACAGCGCCCACCTGCTCGCGGCGCTGATCCGCGACGCGGGCGTGCGCGAGCTGTACCTGCCCGCCAACCACCTCGGCGACGAAGGCACCGCCGTCCTCGCGGCCGCGGCCGACGCCCGGCACCCGGTCCGCCTCGGACTGGGCGGCAACGGCATCGGCCCCGCGGGAGCCCGCGCCCTCGCCGACGCCCTGGGCGGGATCGAGGCGCTCGACCTCGGCCGCCCGAGGTCCGAACGCAGCCTCGGCGCCCCCGCCAACGCCACCGGGGACGAAGGCGCCCGCGCGCTGGCCGCCGCGCTGCCGGGCAGCCCGCTGCGCCGGCTGGAGCTCTGCCACACCGGGCTCACCGGACGGGGCGCGAAGTCCCTGCTGGCGGCCGTCCCGGACGGCTCACCGTTGGAGTACGTCGGTCTCGGGCCCGGCCTGCCCCGCAAGGTCAAGCGATCCTTCACCCAGCGCCTGCGGCCCGCGGCCGGGGCCCACCCGGACCTGCGCGCGATAGGAAGTGTCTACCGGTGAGCCCCCGCTCCGAACTCCCCTGCTTCCCACCGGAGGAGGCGGCGAGCCGACGGCGGATCCGCCGTTACGCGGTGCCCCGGAACATGATCGAGCGGGCGACCGAACGCCGCGCGGCCGGGGACTGGCGCGGCGCGTGCGCGGCGGCCGGCGTGGACGTCGCCCTCGACCTGCCCGAGGTCGCCGAGCACTGCGGCGACGACGTCGCCGCGGCCCTGGCGGACGACCTCCGCCACCTGGTGCCGGACCTGGTGCGCTGGCACCTGCCCAGGGCGCTGGGCGGCCGGACCACGATCGCCACCGGACGCACCGTCGTCCTCGCCCGCTACCGTCCGGTGCGGGCGGGCGAACGCCGGCGCTCCACGCCGTATCTCCACCTCACCACGCCCCCGATGCGCGAGGGCCCGCAGCGGCTCACCCTGCGGTTCGAAACGGTCACGGCCGAGAAGGCCGCGGGCGTCTTCGAGGAGCCCGTCGAGGACTGGCGGTACGCCCGCCACCTGTGGGACGCGCGGCACACCGCCGGGCTGCTCGAGCGGTCCGGCGGCGGCCCCGACCGCCCGCCGTTCTTCCGTGCGGACGGCGGGTCGCGCGGTACGGACGAGCTGCCCACCGCCGATCCCGGCCACGACGACCCGGCGGCCCGGGCCGAGTGGGTCGCCCTTCTGCACGAGGCGGGCGACGTCGGGGCGGCCCTGGGCGCCGTCGGCATCGAACTCGATCTGACACCCCCGACCGGCCCCGCCTGGTACCGGGTCGATCCCGCGCAGGTCGTCGGCCGGCTCGCGCTCGACCACACCCGCCTGGAGCCGGAGATCCGCCGACTGGCCGACGAGGGAGCCGGGGACCGCTTCCTCATCGGCGTCGACTGGCGGACGAGCCTCCTGCTGGAGCCGGCGCCCTCGGGGCCCACCGGGCTGCGCATCAGAGCCGTCAGCCGGGACGAGGCCGGTGACCTGCCCTTCCTGGCCGAGGCGTTCTGGCGCAGGCTGCCCGACCTCGACCTGATGCGCGTCGGCGGAGTCGAACCGGACCACCTGCACCCGCTGGTCCGCGCGGCACTGTTCCCCGCACTCGGGCCCGTCGTCGGCCCCGTCGGCCCGCCCGGTCCCGCCGCGCCCGCCCCCGTCCGGGTCAGGTGCCGCGGCGAATGGCACGAGGTGGCCTTCCGCCCGGGCGGCCTGCTCCACATGCCGCACGACGACGAGGAACAGCGACGCGAGCAGGCCCTGCGCGCCTTCGGCGGCGCCGTCGCCGGATGCTTCGCCGTCCAGCAGACCTGGACGTCGGGCAGCGGCCGGCTGCCGAAGGCGCTGCGCGCCCAGCGGCAGGACCTGTTCCTGCGCGCCCAGCACGGCGACACCGACGGTGTGCTCGAACTCCTGGACGCGGGCGTGGACCCCCGGGTACGCGACGCCGCCCGGCGCACGCTGCTCCATGTGCTGCACCTGCTCGACCACGAGGCGCTCCTGCCCCGGCTGCTCGCGGAGGGACTCGACCTGGAGGCCGTGGACCACCGGTACCGCACCCCGCTGTACGTGGCGGTCAACGACGGCGGTTCCAAGGCGCTGGTGGAGGCGTTCCTCGCGGCCGGCGCCCGGATCGACGTGGTCGACGAATCGGAGCTCTCGCTGGCCCAGATCGTCCGCCGGTACAAACGCCACGACCTGGCCTTCCTGCGCAAGCGCGTGGAGGAGGAGCACCCGGGCATCGGCTCCGACTGGGTGGACGAGTGGCTGGACGCGAAGGAGCAGGAACACGAGAACGACGAAGAGAACGACGGCGAGGACGAGGACCTGTGAGCGCCATCCCCAACCCCCGCACCGGGCCGGGGCCGCTGGCTGCCGCGGACGACCTCGTCCGCAGGCTGCGCGCCCACCGCACCGAACCCGCCGCCAACCCCCAACTGGAGGCACTGGCGCTCGCGGTGACGGCCAATCAGCCGGTCCTGCTGTGGGGTGAACCCGGCATCGGCAAGTCGGCCGGCCTGGAGCAACTGGCCGCCGGACTCGGCCTTCCGCTGGAGACGGTCATCGCCAGCGTGCACGAGCCGTCGGACTTCGCCGGACTGCCGATCGTCGGCGACGACCCGGCGGTGACCGGCGTACCGATGGCTCCGCCCGACTGGGCGGTCCGGCTCAGCCGGGCCGGACATGGCCTGCTCTTCTTCGACGAACTCTCCTCCGCGCCCCCGGCCGTGCAGGCGGCGCTGCTGCGGGTCGTCCTCGAACGCCGGGTCGGCAGTCTCGTACTGCCCGACGCGGTGCGCATCGTCGCCGCCGCCAACCCGCCCTCCAGCGCGGCGGACGGCTGGCACCTGAGCCCCCCGCTCGCCAACCGCTTCGTCCACCTCGACTGGACCCACGACCCCCGCACCGTCGCGCGCGGCATGGCGGGGACCTGGCCGGAGGCGGCCGTCCCCGCGGTCGAACCGGGCAAGGTGCCCGGCGCCGTGGCGCGGGCCCGCGGCGCCGTATCCGGCTTCCTCACCGCCCGGCCGGGCCTGGTCCACCACATACCCGCCGACGCCGAGAGCCGCGGCCGGTCCTGGCCGTCCCCGCGGACCTGGGACATGGCGCTGCGGCTGCTCGCGACCGGGTACGCGACCGGCGCCGGCCGCGAGGCCCTGGCCGCCGCGCTCACCGGCGCCGTAGGGGACGGCGCGGGCATCGAACTGCTGTCGTACCTGGACCACCTCGATCTGCCGGACCCCGAACGGGTCCTCGCCGATCCCGACGCGTTCGCCCTGCCCGACCGCGGCGACCGCCAACTGGCCTTCCTCATCGCGGTGGTCGCCGCCATCCAGAGCGAACCCACCCGGCCCCGCTGGGAGGCCGGCTGGGCCGTACTGGCCAAGGCCGTGGACGCGGGGGTGCCGGACGTCGCCGCGCGGGCCGCCACCGACCTCGCGGCGATGCGCGAGCTCGACTGGCCGGTGCCGCCCGGCATCGACGGCTTCCTGGAACTGCTGCAGATGTCCGGGGCCCTGCCCGGCGCCCGGTGAGCCGCACCGGCATGACGGCGCCCCGCGGACCCGTCAACATGACGAAACTGCTCGCCGCCCGCTACCGCGCGGCGAGCGACCGCCCCTACCTGGCGTCGGCCCTGTACGCCCTGAGCGTCGTGCCCTGCCCCGACATACCGACCATGGCCGTGGACCGGCACTGGCGCTGCTACGTGTCGCCCGCCTTCGTCGACGCGACATCCGTGGAGGAACTCGCGGGCGTGTGGATGCATGAGGCGGCGCACCTGCTGCGCGACCACCACGGCCGCGCCGACCGGCTCCCCGCCGCCGACCAGCGCGACCGGTACCGCGTCAACGTGGCCCAGGACTGCGAGATCAACGACGACCTCCTCGCGGACGGCCTGCGCCTGCCCGAAGGACGCGTCGAACCCCGCCACTTCGGCCTGCCCGACGGCCAGATCTTCGAGACCTACCTGGCGCAACTGCCGCCCCACGTGCACGGGCACGACTGCGGCTCGGGGGCTCACGGCCGCCCCGGCCCCTGGGAACTCGACGGATCGGGAACCGCCGGCCCCGCACCGCTCGGCGAGGTCGAGGCCCAGGCACTGCGCCGGCAGACCGCCGAGGCGATGCGCGCCCACCAGCGCGGCCGCGGCACCCTGCCGGCGGGCTGGCGCCGCTGGGCCGAAGAGGTCCTGGAGCCCACGGTGGACTGGCGGCAGGCGCTGACCGGCGCGGTCCGGGAGGCCGCCGCGTGGGCCGGCGGGGCCGTCGACTACACCTACCGCCGCCCGTCGCGCCGCACTCCGGCACTGCGCGGTGTCGTCCTGCCGAGCCTGCGCCGTCCGTTGCCCCGGGTGGCCGTCGTCGTCGACACCTCCGGCTCGATGGGCGAGGCGGAGATCGCCGCGGCCCTCGCCGAAGTCACCGGCGTCCTGCGCGAGGTCGGCGTCCGCGGCAACCGGGTCACCGTCCTCGCCTGCGACGCCGACGTGCACGCCGTCTCCCGGGTGACGGCCACCGAGCAGATCACCCTCGGCGGGGGCGGCGGCACCGACATGCGCGTGGGCATCGACGCGGCGCTCGCGGCCCGGGACCGCCCGAGCATCGTCGTGGTCCTCACCGACGGCCTCACCCCCTGGCCCGACGAAACTCCCTCCTGCCGTCTCATCGCCGCCCTGATCGGCCCGGCCGCACCACAGCCTCCGCGCTGGGTGGAGACGGTGCGCGTGCCCACCGGCTGACGCCGGTGCCGTACGGCTGTCAGCCCCGCCGCCCCGAGGCGCCCCGCGGCGTGATCCGTCCTCCGGCTTCGGCCCTCCGAGGACCGGCCGTGCCCTACGCTCGAACCACAACTTGCGTCGGAGATGGTGGAGGACGTCATGGATCCGATTGCGCCTGAACTGCTCATGGCCCTTGCCGGGGGCACGGCGGGTGCGGCGGGGGAGCAGATCTGGACATCCTTGCGGAACCTGGTCAGACGACGGCCGTCGCACGGAGAGCCCTACGACGAGAGCGAGTTGACGGCCCTCGCCGAGGCGCCCGGCAGTGCGGACCGTGCCGCGGAGCTGGCGGAGACACTGGCTCTCCGCGCCCGGCAGGACCCCGCCTTCGCCGAGGCGCTCGCAGCCTGGCGTCGGGAGGCCGAGGCACTGGAGCGCACCGGCACCGGCCGTGGCGACGTGCACAACAATGTCTCCGGAGGCACTCAGGGCACCGTCGTCCAGGCGCGGGACGTGCACGGCTCCATCAATCTCGGTGGCTGACGACCTGTTCGGCAGCTGACCGCGACACCCTCGGGTGACGCGTCGTGCTCCTTTGGTCTACTGTGAGCGACGTGCCGGAATGCGTCGAACCCTGTTCGCTTGCAAGCGAGTTCACCGCGGCGCTCGCTCGTCAGCAGCAGCTCGCCGAGCGCCGTGAGGAGATCGTCACCAGGCTGCACGACGAGGTCGAGCGGCTGCGCCGGGGCGAGATCGACATGGCGCTCGACCTCGTGCGCCACTCGCTGATCCGGCTCCACGACCAGATCCTGCGCCAGGCCGAGAACGTCACCGGCCCGCTCGAAGTCGACGAACTGCGGGCCCTGTTGACCGCGCTGGCCGACGAGGCGGCGGACACCGTCGCCAGGACCGGCGTGGAGCGGTACGTCCCCCGGCCCGGCGACGCGTTCGACATGGCGTCGCAGCGTCCGGTGGGCCGGACCGCCGCCGAGGGGCCGGAGGCGGACCGGACGGTGGCGCGCGTCGTGGCGGCCGGGTTCGTGCAGGGGGAGCGGGTCGTACGCAAGGCCGACGTCGTGGTTTCCCGGTGGGAACCGGACGCCCCGTGAACGTCTCCGGCTCCGCTGGGCTCGACGGGCACGGCTTGCAACGCTCACGACAACGACTGACGGAACAACGGACGGGGCGGGGCGTGACGGCGCTGCCGTCCCGGTGGCGGGAGACCGTATGGCCGTATACGGCATCGACCTGGGGACCACCTACTCGTGCGTCGCACGCATCGACGACGTGGGCAGACCGACCGTGCTGCGCAACCTCGAAGGGACGGACACCACCCCGTCCGTCGTCTACTTCGAGAGCGCCGACAGCGTGGTGGTGGGACAGAGCGCCAAGGACGCCACCGTCCTCGACCCCGAGCACGTGGTGCAGCTCGTCAAGCGGGACATGGGCGACGTGGTGCCGCGCGAGTTCCACGGCCGCACCTACACCCCCGAGGAGATCTCCGCCCGCATCCTGCGCAAGCTCGTCGAGGACGCCCGAGCCGCCGGCGGCGAGGAGGTGCGGGACGTGGTGATCACCGTGCCCGCCTACTTCGGGCTCGCGGAGCGGGACGCCACCCGCAAGGCGGGCGAGATCGCCGGCCTGCGCGTCCTCGACGTGGTCGCCGAGCCCATCGCGGCCGCGCTCGACTACGGGGCCCTGGAAGGGGACGAGGCGCGCGAGGACCGGGCCGTCCTCGTGTACGACCTGGGCGGCGGCACCTTCGACACCACTGTGCTCACCCTGCGCGGGCGCGAGCTGACCGTGCTGTGCACGGACGGCGCGAAGGAACTGGGCGGCAGCGACTTCGACGACCGCGTCGTCATGTACCTGGTGGAGCGGTTCCGGGAGCGATTCCCGGACGTCGACGACCCGCTGTCCGACCCCCAGTCCGAGACGCAGCTGCGCAAGGACGCCGAGGACGCGAAGAAGGCGCTGTCCTTCCGGGAGCGCTACACCGTCCGCGTCATGCACCAGGGCCGGGTCGAAGCGGTGGAGCTGACCCGGGAGAAACTCCAGGAACTCACCGCCGATCTGCTCGACCGCACCGTCGACATCACCCGCCGCACGGTCGAACTGGCCGCCGAGCGCGGTGTGTCGCACTTCGAGGAGGTGCTGCTGGTCGGCGGCGCCACCAAGATGCCCGCGGTGGCCGAGACCCTGCGCACCCAGTTCGGCTTCGAACCCCGGCTGCACAACCCGGACCTCGCGGTGGCCCGCGGCGCCGCGATCTACGCCCTGGACCGGGCCGCGTACATCGTCTCCAGCGGTGAACTCCCCGCGGAGCAGCTGCCGGACGTGCCGGAGACGGGGCTGCCGCACCGCCCGTACCAGATCTCCACCGTGGCCTCGCGCGGCTACGGGATCCAGCTCGTGGACCGGGGCACGGACCGGCACTACGTCTTCCACCTGGTGCACGCCAACGACCCCCTGCCCGTTTCGGTGACCGACGAGTTCTACACCACGCACGCGGGCCAGCGCGGCGTGCGCATCCGGGTGATGGAGCAGGCAGGCGTGGAGGAGTCGGAGGAACTGGCACACAACACCTGTGTCGCCGAGGGCAACCTCGCCATCCCGCCGGGCAAACCCGAGAACTGGCCCATCCAGTGCGTCTACACGCTGGACTCCTCCGGACTCCTCGGCGTCGTCGCCATCGAGAAGGAGACCGGCGAAAAACTCGAACTGACCGTGCAGATCGGAGGCATGACCCAGGACGCGGTCGACACCGCGCGGGACGCCCTGAGCCGCCAGCGCTTCAGCTGACGCGGGGAAGACGGGGAAGGACGGGGAAAGACGGGCAGGAACGGCAGGAACGGGCAGGAACGGCAGGAACGTGCAAGGACGGGGGAGGCACGCCGTGGCGTTCGACGAGCAGCGCTACCGGCGCGACGTGCTCGACGCCGGACTGCCGGTGACCGACGACCTGCGCACCCGCTACCAGTTGCCGCAACGCCTGGACGGGCCGGCGGTCACCGAGACGGTCGCCGCGGTCCGCGCCTGCTGGCGCCGCAACCGCGCCCGCCTCAAGTACCGCCCGGTCATCGAGGAACTCGAGGCCGGGCACCTCATCCACCGGCCGCTGTTCGAGGCCGCGGCCGGCGGCGACCTGGGCCCGCTGCGGGCGGCCCTGGCCGAGCACGACCGGCAGGCCGGGGCCGGGCAGGCGGCGCTGCAGGCGACGCTGCGGGAGGCCGCGGCCGGGCTCGGCCTGCTCACCGAGACCACCCTCGCGGAAGCCGCCGCGGCACACCGGGCCGGCGAGGCGCAGGCACGGGACCTGCTGCCCGGCCTCGGGCTGCGCCTCGCCGAACCGGACCCGCTGCCCCGGGAGGTGCCGCACCCCGCCTACGCCCGCTGTGCCCGCCACCTGGAGGTGCTGAGGCTGCGCCACCTCGACGACTTCCTCACCACCGGCACCCCCGGGGGCCGCACCCCGCAGCCCGTACGTCTCTTCGACGCGCCGCCCGTCGAGCCCGCGGCCGTGGAGACTGCGGCCCGCCGCTGGAGCCGGCTGCCGCACAGCGCCGCGCACACGGCCGCCCAGGCCGTGGCCGCCGCCGTGCGCCGGGTGCTGGCCGACCAGGGCGCTGAGGGCCTCGCGCAACTGCGGCTGTACGAGGCGGCGGTGCCGCTGCGGGAGAGGCTCGCCGCGCGCGCCACCCCGGCCACCCTGCTCGCGCACGCGACCGGGGAGTTGTCGGTCGCCGTACCGGACGCCCGGCGGCTGGTGTTCGCGGTGCTGCACGAGGAGGCCGGGAACCCGCTTCAGGCACGGCTGGCGCGGCTGGCGGCGGACGGGCGGCTCGCGGAGGCGGCGGCCGTCGCCGGCCGCCTGCCCGCCGACGCGTTGCCCGAGGACGCCCGCGCCCTGGTCGCCCACGTGCGCGACCGGCTCGCCGAGGCCCGCGCCCTGGTCGACCGGGCCCGGGGGCTGCCGGCCCGGGACGCCGACCTGGCCTGGGAACTGCTGGAACAGGCGGAGGCCGTCGCCCGCGACGTGCCGGGCGCCGACGCGGTGCGCCGGGCCCTCACGGTCCGCCCGGTCTCCGGCCTGACCGCCACGCCCGACGGCACGGGCGTCACCCTGACCTGGCGGTCCAGCCCGTCCACGGCGGGCGAGCCCGAGTACCTGCTGCGGCGCACCGAACGCCGCCCGCCGCACGACCCGGCCGACGGGACCGGGCTGCCGCTGCCGTCACCGCGGGCCACCTCGTTCGCGGACCGCTCGGCCCCCGCCTGCGTCCCGCTGTACTACGCGGTCGCCGTGCGCCGGGCCGCCGAACCCGACAGCGCGCCCTCGCCGCTCGCGGTGTGCGGACCCGTCACGCACCGGCCCGACGTCAGCGGCGTGCGGACGCGCCCCGAGGACCGCGCGATCACCGCCGCCTGGACCTGCCCGGCGCAGGCCCGGTCCGTCGAGGTCGTCCGCGTCGGGCCGGACGGCGAGCAGGTACGGGTCGCCGCCCGCCGCGACGGCTTCACGGACGCCGAACTCACCAACGGCACGACGTACCGCTACCGCGTCCGCGTCGTCTATCCCACAGACGACGGGCAGACCGTACGCACCGGCGGCGTCTCGCTCACCGCCACCCCCCTCGGGCCGCCCGAACCGGTCACGGACCTGGCCATCCGCCGCGTCGAGGGCGGCCTGCTGGCCTGCTTCGACCCGCCGTCCGGCGGTGAGGTGCGCCTGTACGCCCTGGGTGACGCACCCCCGTGGCCGCCCGGCACCCGGCTGAGCACCGCCGAACTGCACGGGCGGCCGATCACCGCCGGGCACGCCCCGGAGGGGCTGTGGTTCCCGCCGCCGGACCGGCCCACCGTGGTGCAGGCGGTCACCGTCGCCGGGGAACGCGCCGTCACCGGAGCGCACACGGTCGCCGCCGTGCGGCCGCTCGGCGCCCTCACCCTCACCCGGCACGGCGGCACCGGCGTGGCCGTCGTCCTCGACTGGCCGCCCGACGCCGGCGACGAGGCGGAGGTCGTCTGGCGCACCCCCGGCGGGCAGGACGAGCGGCGGCGCACCGTCGGCCGGGCCGCCTACCGGCACGAGGCGGGCGTACGGCTGCCCGTCGCGGACGGAGCCGCGGTGGAGGTCGAGGTCCGGCCGGTGGCCGTGCTCGGCGGGCTGCGCGCGTACGGCCCGCCGAGCACGGCGGCGCTGCCCGCCCGCACCGACGTCGGCTACCGGCTTCGGCGGCACGGCCTGCCCGGACGGCGCACGGTCACCGCCGTGTTCACCACGTCCGCCCCGGTACGGGCCGAGCGACTGCTGCTGGTGCGCTCCCACGGCCCGCTCCGGCCGCTGGAGCCCGCCGACGGGCACGTCCTCGCGGAACTCGTCGGCGCGGAGCTCGGCCCGGGGCGGGACGTGCGACTGTCGGCGCGGCTGCCCCGCGGCCCGGGCGGCTGGCTGCGCTGCTTCGCCGTCGGAGAGGGCCTCGTCCTGCGCGACCCGCCGCCGGCCACGCTCCGGATCACCTAGGGGGAGAGGTCATGAGACCGATGCGCCGTCGCACCTGGGTGTGCCCGCACTGCTTCCGGCACGTCACCAGGGCGCAGATCGCGTACGTCTGCGTGAGCGGCGCCGCCGCCTGCGCCGAGGACCGGGGCCTGGCGTCCGCCGACCCCCTGGCCGGTTCCGCGGTGTGCCGCACCTGCGGCCGCACCGCCACCCGGCTGCGCTGCACGGCCTGCGGGGGCCGGCTGCCGGAGGGCTATCTGCGCACCCCCGGGAAACTGGTGGCGCTCGCGGGCCCCGTCGGCTCCGGCAAGAGCACCTACATCGCCGTCCTGGTGCACGAGTTGCTGCACCGCCTCGGCGCCGAACTCGACGCGGCCCTGCTGCCCTGCGACGACGACACCATGGCCGACTACCACGAACGCTACGAGCGGCACCTGTACGAGCAGCAGCACACCGTCCCCAAGACCGCCGAGCACGACGGCGGCCGGCCCCTGGTGCACCGCCTCAGCCGCACCCGGCGGGGCCGCTTCGGGCGCGCCCGCGACCACGTGCTGACCCTGGTGTTCCTCGACACCGCGGGCGAGCACTTCACCTCACGGGACCGCATGGAGACCCGGCTGCGCTACCTCACCGCGGCCGACGCCGTCGTCGTCCTGGTCGACCCGCAGGACCTGCCCGGCGCCCCGCTGAACGGCGGCGACGGGGTGCCGGACCGGTCGGGCGAGGTACTGGCGCGGATCCTCGGCCACCTGGGCGGCAGCGGGAAGGTGACCGTCCCGGTCGCCGTCGCCCTCACCAAGGCCGATCTGCTGTGGCCCCACCTGCCGGACAACTCCCCCCTGCACCGCACCCGCCGCCCCGGACCGGTCTTCGACGCCGACGACCGCGCCGCCGTCCACGCCGAACTGCAGGCCCTGCTCGGCCGCTGGCAGGAGCACCAACTCGACGCCCGGCTGCGCCGGTTCTGCGCGGATTACCAGCTCTTCGCCCTCTCCATGCTCGGCACCGCCCCGCAGCGCGGCGGCGGCCTCGGCCACGGCGGAGTCGTACGGCCGCACCGCGTGGAGGACCCCCTGATGTGGCTGCTGCACCGCTTCGGCGCCCTCGACCGGGGACGGGGGTGACCGGCATGGCCGGACAGGCGCACTACACCTCCGCCCCGCCCTCGGCCGCCGGCCGCCACGGCGGCTTCCGCTTCACCGCCGTCTCCCTGGCGGCCCGCCCCGCCCTCGGCGTCCTGTCCCCGCTGACCGGGTACACGCCCCCGCCGGGCGCCGTCCGGCCCGCCGACCATCCGGTGGCGTTCGCCTACGACCGCCCCGACGACGACACGGCCGTCCTCACCCGCACCCGTTCCACCGGCCGGGACTACACCGGCCGCCTCGGCAACCACTTTTGCCACGCCCTCTGCGCCGCCCCGGGGGAACTGGCGGGCCTGCGCCCCGTCGAGCTGTGGGACACCCCGCAGTGGGCGCCGTCCCCGGCGCCCGACGACGGCCACGCCCTGCCCGACCTCGTCGAACTCGTACCCGGGAGCGCCGTCGGACCCGACCGCGTCCGCCGCCTGCTGGACGCCACCGGTGCGACGGGAGTCCGCCTCCTGGAGCGGCTGCTCACCGCGGCCCTGCGGGCGCTGGCCGGCGAGGGCCGGGGCGCGAGCCTGGTCTCCGCGGATCCGGAACGTGTCGTCGACTGGATCGCCGCGGTCTCCTACGCCCTCCCGGCGGGCCTGACCGCCCGGCTGACGTTCACGACGTACACGGCACGCCCGGAGGACGACCACCGTCATCTGACCGGCACGCGGCCGGAAACGGCGGGGCGGGCGCCGGCCCCGGTGTTCGATCTCGACGGGCTGCGGGACGACGGAGGCCCGGAGCCGTGCGCGACGGCGCGCTTCCTCGCGCGCGCGTGGAGCGACGGGCGGCTGGACCTGGTGGACGCCGTGGCCGACCTGTGGGACGCGGCTCCGGACCAGGGCGCCCGGGCGGGCGTACGGCGGCTGCGGGCCGCCTGCGCACTGCTCGCGCCGGACGGCCCGGCCGGGAAACCGGCAGGGGAGGCAGCGGAGGACTCGCCGGGCTCCGGCCCTCCGGACTCGGGCCTCGCGGGCTTCGTACGGGCGATGGTGGAGCTGCGGCCGCAGGCGGCGGGCGTCCCGCCCGAGCGGGTACGGGACGCGGCCGAACGCCACCTCGCGACCCTGACGGCACCGCTGGGCGACGTGCGGGCCGCGCTCGCGCCGCTGCCCGAGCCCTACCGGGGTGCCGTCCTGGCGGGGTTGCTCACCGCGCTCGAGGCGGCCGCCGCCGAATCGCGGGCCGAGGTCCTGGACGCCGAGGCGTGCGCCTTCCTCGCCTCCCTCGCCGACGGAGCACCGGGTGCGGAACAGGACCTGCTCGCCGAAGCCCCCCGCACCGCGCTGCACGCGCTGCGCCGGGCACCCGGAGACCCGCGCCGGGCCGGCTTACGGATCCTGCGGCTCCACCGGCGGGGGCTGTGGGAGGAGACGGAGACCTACGAGGCGCTGCGCGACCTGGCGCGCGCCGAGGAGCCGCAGCCGCAACCGGAACCGGCGCCCGCGCCCGAGCGGGAACGGGGACCTCGGCTGCCGTGGCGGCGCGGGCACGCCCGGGAGAAGGAGTGAGCCGTGGCCAACCCCCTCGCTCTTCTCATCATGATCGTCCTGCTGGCCACGCTGACCGTCGCGCACGGTGTGCTGGTGACCCTGCCGCGTCTCGTGCTGTCCCAACTGGGCATCGTCTGGCGGACGTTCGGGGCGGCCGCGGCCGTCTCAGCCGACCCGGACGGCGAACCGGCCGTCCCCGCCTACTTCCGCGTCACCGCGCTGCGGGACCTGCGCGCGGCCTGGTGGGACGGTCTCGACGAGCACACCCGGCTCGTCGGCGACGCCGAACGGTTCGTGGACCACTGCGTAGGAGGGTTCGCCCGCCAGTCGCGGCACGGCCCGACCTGGGGACAGCGTTTCCTCGCGGCCGTCATGGCCCCGGTCCTCGTGCTCACGATGACCGCCGTCATCCTCACTGCGACCGCGCTGAGCATCCTCCCGCTGCTCTTCGCGCTTCTGTGCTGGGCCCTGTGCCGCGTGCTGTGGACGCTGTGGTGGCTGATGTGGGCCGGGGCCGGGGGGGGGGGGGGGGGGGGGGGGGGGGGGGGGGGGGGGGGGGGGGGGGGGGAGGGGAGGAAGGAGAGGGACTCCACACTATCAGCCGTACGTTTCTCTCTCCC
>NZ_JBVIIE010000045.1:60492-78000 GCF_055569945.1 Streptomyces sp. NPDC031340 | reverse complement strand
GTGAGATAAAGGACAGGAAAACAACCACAAGAAAAACAACAAAAACAACCCCCCCCCCCCCCCCCCACCCGCCCCCCCCCCCCCCCCCCCCCCCCAACACCCCACCCCCCCCCCCCCCCCCCCCCCCCCCCCCCGCGTCCGGGTGGGAGCGGTCCTGCAGCCCGCACACGCCCGCGCTCGCCGCGAGCAGCCGCGCGGCCTGCGCGGGTTCGTCGCGGCGCAGGGCCAGGTCCGCGACCCCGACGACGGTCCGCGCGATCAGCGGCGCGTATCCGGCCTCGGCCGCCGCCGCGCAGGCCGCCGCGCGGTGCGTCCGGGCCTCGCCGAGGTCGTGGGCGAGGTAGCCGAGGAGGTCGTGCGTCACCGCGCGGACGTTCGCCATCTCCGCCTCTTCGCCCCATACGGCGGTCGCGAGGCCGAGCTGCCGGCGCGCCTCCTCGGCGTCGCCGTCCCACCGGGCGAGTTCCGCCCGGGACAGGGCCAGTTCGGCCAGCGCGTCCGGCCAGGTGACCCGCTCCGCGCACCGCTGCGCCTCGGCGAGGGCGGCCGCCGCGGCGTCCCGGTCGCCCAGCAGCCAGTGGAGCTGGGCCTGCCGCGACCGCATCCGGATGACGTCCTCGGTGGTGCCGGCCTCGGTGACGACCGCTATCGCCTGGTCGTAGCGGTCACGGGCGCGCGCGTACTCGCCGCGTGCGGCGAGCCGGTCCGCAAGTTCGGTCAGCGCGAAGGAGATGCCGAACCGTTCGCCGAGCGCCCGGAACTCGGCGAGCGCCGTCTCCAGGTACGCGTCCGCCTCCCGTCCGCCCCGGCCGAGCACGATCCGCATCTTGCCCAGGTGCAGCCGGGCCAGCGCGCGCACCCACGGGTCCTCGTTGTCGAGCAGCGGTTCGAACGCGGGCAGGAACTCACCGGGCGCCCGCAGCAGGTGTTCCAGCGCGGCGACCAGCCCCAGCAGCGGGTACCGGCGCGGGCTGCGGCGGCTGAACCGGTACGCCTCGCGGATCCACTCGGCGGCCTGGCGTTCGTCGCCCCGCCCGGCGCTGACGAACAGCACGACCAGCGCGTACGCCATCGCCCGGACCTCGTCGGTCACCTCGCCGGGGACCCGGGCGGCCGCGGTGAGCAGTTCCAGGCCCTCGGTGCGGTGCCCGCCGAGCCACCAGTACCAGCCCGCGCCCGCCGCGAGCCGCATCGCCGACTGCGCCTCGGCCGCCGCCAGAGCGCCGCGCATCGCGGCGCCGATGTTGTCGTGCTCGGCCTCGAGCATGGCCAGCCACTCGAGCTGTTCGGCGCGGCGCAGGTGCGGTTCGGCGGTCTCGGCCAGCTCGGTGAAGCAGGCCAGGTGCGCGCGGCGGGCCCGGTCCGCCTCGTCCGCCTCCGCGAGGCGGTGCCGGGCGTACTCCCTGATCGTGCCGATCATGCGGTAGCGCGGGGCGCCGTCGCCCTCGGCGAGCAGCAGCGACTTCTCGGTGAGCGCGGTGAGCAGGTCGAGTACGTCCTCCCGCTCGACCGTGTCGCCAGCATCGCCCGCGCAGACCCGTTCGGCCGCCTCCAGACTCGCTCCGCCGGAGAACACCGCGAGCCGGCGCAGCACCGCCCGCTCGGCGTGGGTGAGCAGCTCCCAGCTCCAGTCGATCGCCGCGCGGAGCGTCCGGTGGCGCGGCAGCGCGGTCCGGCTGCCGCCGGTCAGCAGGCGGAAGCGGTCGTCGAGCCGGGCCGCGAGCTGGTCGACGGACATGGTGCGCAACCGGGCCGCGGCCAGTTCGATGGCCAGCGGGATCCCGTCCAGGGCCCGGCACAGGCGTGCCATGGTCGCCAGGGTGCGGGCGTCGGCCGACAGGTCGCGGCGCACCGCCCCGGCCCGGTCCCGCAGCAGCCGGACCGCGGGTGAGGACGCGATCTCGTCGGGGGTCGCGTCCGCCGCCGGCAGGGCCAGCGGCTCTACCTGCCACACCGCCTCCCCGGTGATGCCGAGCGGTTCCCGGCTCGTCGCCAGGATCCGCAGCCGCCGGCACTCCCCGAGCATCCGGTGGGCGAAGACCGCCGCGGACTCGATCAGGTGCTCGCAGTCGTCCAGGATCAGCAGCGCCTCCCGCTCGCGGATCGCGGCGACCAGCCGGTCCGCCGGCTCGGCGTTCGCGGCCCCGCCGAGCAGGGCGTCCCGCAGGCCGAGTCCGGCGAGCGTCGACTGCGCCACGTCGGCGACGTCGCCGTTCGCGTGGACGGCGGCGAGCTCCACCAGCCAGGCCCCGTCCGGCAGTTCGGCGAGCAGCGTGCGCGCGGTCTCGGCGGCCAGCCGGGACTTCCCCGAGCCGGCCGGCCCGATCACGGTGGTCAGCCGGTGCCCGGCGACGAGTTCGCGGACGGCGGCGATGTCGGCGTCCTTGCCGACGAAGGCGGTCAGCTCGGCCCGCAGGTTGGTCCTGCGTCCCTCCTGCCGTCTCCCCGGCTCACCCCGCAACAGCACGACGTGCAGCGCGGCCAGGTCCGGCGAGGGGTCCACGCCCAGCGCGTCGGCCAGGGCCTCCCGGGCGCGCTGGTACACCAGCAGCGCCTCGCTGTCGCGGCCGGCCGCGGCGAGGGCGCGCATCAGCGCGGCGACCAGCCGTTCCCGCAGCGGATGCGCGGCCACCAGGTCGGCCAGCTCGGGGACTGTGTCCGCCGCGTGCCCGAGGGTGGCCTCCGCGTCGTACCGCTCCTCCAGGGCGGTCAGCCGTAACTCCTCCAGCCGGCCGGCCGCGGCGCCACAGGCCGCGCTGTCGTGCAGGCCGATGTCCTGCAGGGCCGCGCCGCGCCACAGACCGAGGGCCTCGCGCAGCAGCCGCGCCCGCCGGGAGGCGTCCTCGGCGCCGGCCCGGCCCGCGGCGAGGAGACGCTCGAACCGCACGGCGTCCACCGCGTCGGGTTCCACCGCCAGCCGGTAGCCGGCCGGATGCCCCTCGACCACGCCGTCCGGCAGCGCCTTCCGCAGCCGGGAGACCAGGCGCTGCAGGGCGTTCGTCGCGTCGGCGGGCGGGTGCTCGCCCCAGATCCAGTCGACCAGCGACGCCTTCGGGACCACGTGCCCCGGCTTGAGCGCGAGGGCGGCCAGCAGTCCGCGCAGGCGTACGCCCGGCACGTCGACCGAGGCGCCGTCATCCGCACGGACCTCCAACGGCCCCAGCATCCCGATCTCCACCCGCAGATTCTGCCACGGGGCCCGGCGGGAGCCTGCTCACCAACGACGCCTGGAGGGACGGGCGTTGACGGGGCGTCGGGCAGGGCCGGGGCAGATGTCGAGCCGGGCCGCCGAGAGCGGGGCACCGAGCCGAGCCGGGCTGTGGGGCGCCGTTCGGGCCGTCGGCGAGCGGGGCAGGTGTCGAGCGGGTCGCGACCCGCGGCTCCGTGCCGGTCTCGGCCACTGCGAGCGCCCCGTCCCGGTCCGTCCGCACCACCACCGCGCCGCCGGGCTCATAGGGTCCCCACCGTTCTGGGCGCCGGATGGGTCTCTGGCGGGGTTCTTCATGCCGTGGAGGGGTCGGCGCACTGGCCACCTCGGGCGGCACGGTCTCCGGCAATCTCACGGTCTCCGGGAACCTCAGCGTGACCGGGGTGGGACGGACCCTGTTCGTGCGCAAGACCTCGGACCAGTCGGTCACCTCGTCGACCACCCTGGCGAACGACAGCCAGCTCCTGGCACCCGTGGTGGCCAACGCGACGTACACCCTGTTCCTGATGTGCATCTTCTCGGGCAATACCACGGGAGACATCAAGTTCGGCTGGGCCGTCCCCTCCGGCACGGTGCTGCGCTGGTCCGACCGGACGGGCGTCTCCGGCCTGAACTCCGATGTGGACGTGTACTCGGCTCCGGGCGGCACGACCCAGGTGGCCTTCCAGATCTGGGCGACCGTGGTGACCTCGTCCACGACCGGCAACGTGCAGTTCCGGTGGGCCCAGAACACCTCGGACACGACCGCCACCATCGTGCGGACGAACTCGTACCTCCAGCTCACCCGAGTCGCCTGAGCGACGAGCGCACCCGGCCCTGGAGGGGATCCTGAGTCGTTGACCTTGGTCTTGGCCCCGGTCAAGATGGCGAAATGGCGAAGACGCACACGACGGGACTCACAGCAGGCGGACCTACCTGGAAATTTGGGGCGTGTGTCGAAAGTGGCTGGTTGTGACTCCGTGGCCTGTGCTTCCCTGCCGGAGTGAACATCGAGAATTCAGGGGTTGCTGTGGAGGGGCCAGGCCACCGGGTCCGGCGGAGGGCTGATGGCGATGTCGAGAAGTGCGTGCGGGTTCTCGCGGAAGTCCATCAACATGACGGTTACCCGGTGAACTGGCCTGACCATCCTGATGAGTGGCTGTCGCACGCATCCCTGTTGGGGGCCTGGGTCGCTGAACTTGGCGGCCGTGTCGTTGGCCATGTCAGCTTGTCCCGCAGCGGCGAAGGGGATCTGGCCCCCGGCTTGTGGAGCGGCCGGAACGAGACGAGCAAGGACCTGACCGCGGTGGTCAGCCGACTGTTCGTCGCCCCGCAGGCCAGGGGGCATGGCATCGGTGCACTGCTGATCGGCCGGGCCGTGGAGGAAGCACGAAGGCGTGGCCTGCACCCGGTGCTCGACGTCGTGGCGTCCGATACCGCCGCGGCAGCCCTGTATGAGCGGCTGGGCTGGGAACTGATGGCTACGGTCGAGCAACGATGGAGCCCCTCTCAGCTGGTGGCCATCCGCTGTTACGCGGCGGCATCGTGAGGTGGCTGGTCACAGCCACTCATTGATGGCGGCGACGAGGACGGTCGCCTCGTAGCGGACCGCGAGCCTGTCGTATCTCGTGGCTACGGCCCGGTGCCTTTTGAGGCGGTTGATGCCGCACTCGACGGCGTGGCGCTCGCGGTAGTCGACCGGGTCGAACTTCGGCGGCCGACCGCCGCGCGAGCCGCGTCTCTTGCGCTGGCGGGCCTGATCGGCCTCGTCCGGGATGGTGCAGCGGATCCCGCGCCGGAGGCCGTGGAACAGGCTTGGTCGATGTCCCGCTGGTGGAGCTGGGCCAGGGCAAGCCGGGTGGTGGCCAGGGCCCGGTTCCTTCGGAACTGCCAGGAGAGCGAGCCGAGTGCCTGGTGGGATGCGGCCTCCGCCTCGGCGGGATCCCCGATCCGGTCCCGGACGATGGCGGTGATCGCGGCCAGTTCGGCGGCTCCGTGGAAAGCGACCCAGCTCGGCCTGGGCTCGTCGGCGGACGTCTTCTCCAGGGCCTCGCGGGCGTATCCCAGCGACCTCAGGGCGGCTTGCCGGTCGCCGAGGTTGGAATGGCCCACGGCCGTTCTGGCATGCGCCAGGGAGGCGAACAGCGGGTCCCTGCGGGCGATGGCCGTAGACTGTGCCGCGTACCCGGCGTCCACGGCCTGGGTGTGCTGACACCTCTGGTGGGCGAGCATCGCGTAGGAGTTCCACACCCGCAGCTCCGCCACGGGGTCCTGGGCCATCCCGGCGAGGTACAGGGCCGTGTTGAGGTGCCGCTCGGTGCGTTCGAGCTGGCGGGCGTCCAGGACGCTCCAAGCGGCCGTGGCGGTGTAGTCGGCGGCCACGGAGAAGAGCCGCTGCCGGATGCGCTGGGAGGCGCCCTGGCGGAGTTTCGCGAGGGCCTCCTCGGCTCCTGCTAGGGCGGCTCTCTCCAGGCCTTGGTGGCCTACCCGCTGGTCGTCCAAGGCCATCAGGGCGTCCAGGCCAGACCGCAGGCGGATCACGTCGGAGGTGCCGACCCGGCGTCCACCACGACGCCGCTGCCCGCCCCCGCCGCGAGCACCCTCGCGTCCCCCTGCCCCACGTCTTCCCTGTCAAGTTCTGCTTGTCGAACTGAGGGAAGGACGCTGGGCAGGGAGACGCTCAGGCGGAGACTCAGCTCATCGCTTGGGGAGCAGGGCGTTGAGTCGTGTGAACAGTTGGTCGGCTCGCGTGATCGTCGCCGGGTCAATGCGCGGAACGAGCGCAGCCTGCTCGCGGAGGAGAACAGCCGCCGGCTTGTAGTGGTTGAACCGTGTGGCGATCTTCCGTGCCTTGAACACCGCCTCGATCTGCCGGACGACGCGAGGGTCCTTGGCGTTCAGCTCAGAGACGCTGATCGGCTTGGTGAGTTCGGAGGCATAGGCGCGGTTGACGAGATCAAGGTAGAAGTCCCGGTCGAACAGGTCCTCGACGTCTGCGTCGGCCGTGCCGGTGAACTCGCTGATCTCGACGAGTCCGTTCTTGGCAAGCTGGTTGTTGTCCCGGAGGCGCTGGACGGCCCCGACGTCCTTGGTGCTGGAGTCGACGAGGACAGCGACGTTCAGCTTGTTCGCTCCCAGGAGGGTCACGAAGGTGGACAGCTTCCCGGAGCCGCCGATGGGCGTCATGACCCAGCGCGGGTCGAGTCCGACGGAGCCGTTCGTCTCGGCGATGTCCGTGAGGACGTCGAGGTAGATCAGGTCGCTGGGCCCCTCAAGGAGCAGGGTGTGCTCGCCCACGAACAGGGTCTGGGTCATCTCGACGCCCATCGCGGTCAGCAGCGGGAAGGCGGTGTCCTCGTCGGCCTTGAAGATCTCCGAGGAGACCTTAGCGCCGCCGCGCTCCATATCGACGACTGTCCGGACCCTCTGGAGGTGGTCGGGGTCGACCATGAACGGCGAGTGGGTGGTGTAGAGAACCTGATGCTTGGGGGCCAGACGGTCGTCGATCAGCCGGAGCAGGTCTTCCTGGGCCCGGCCGTGGAGGGACAGGCCCGGCTCGTCCAGGAGGAGGATCAGGTTCGTGGTGCCCGCCGCCTCCACCTCGTTGAAGTAGGCGAGGAAGCTGAAGAACCAGACGAACCCGCGGGACCTGTCGTCGAAGGGCACCGACGCGCGATGCCGACGGTTGAAGACCCGGATCTGAAGGATCGGTCCCTCGTTGAGGGGCGGCTGGGCCCCCGGTTCGGGAGTCAGGACCTCCAGGCGTACTTCCAGCTCGGTGTTCTGGGACCAGTACTCGAAGACCTCGTCCGAGATGACGTTGCCCGAGTTCTCCAGCTCACGGATCAGCCGTTCGTGCTGGTCGGAATCCTGGAACTCCTCCGGTGAGACCCCGGCGATGTCCAGCAGGCTCAACAGCGCCCGCTCGCCGCGGGTGATCTCTCCCGACGCTCGGCGCCGGATCAGGTCGGGCAGCGCGACCTTGCCCGGCATCGTGTCGTAGTCCGCGAAGTAGACGAACTTCGGCATGAACGGCTTGGCGTGCTGGTCGATCAGGTAACACTCAAGGCTGCTGTTGCGCCAGGCGCGGATGCGATCGGCCAGCTCGGTCGCGCCGGACGGCGGCTCTTCCAGCCCGTCAAGCGCGTCGAGGAGGTCGGTCATGGTCTTTGCGCCGCCGATGGCCTTGGCGACCGCGGCCGGGAGGTCCAGGGCGGAGCGCAGGTGGTCGACGACCGCGGCCTCGTTGTAGGAGAAGTTGAAGGTCTTGGAGTTGTCCCGGTAGCCGATGACGACCTCGAACTCGGGGCTCCTCATGGCCTTCGGGCCGAGCTCCTCCTCGATGGCCTTCATCTCGGTGTCGTCGAAGCGGAAGGTCGCCCGGACCACGGGGATCTTCTTGCCGGCCGGGAGCCGCTTGCGGTCGCGGGTCTTGCGCGCGGGAAAGTCGACCACCTCGTCGAAGGAGGCGGACTCCACGGGGTTGACCCGGAAGAGCGCCTGGAGAAGGGTCGTCTTGCCCGACTCGTTCTTGCCGACGAGGCAGGTGACGTCCTTCTCGACATCGAATATGTCGGAGTCCTCGACGGACCGGTAGTCGGTGATGTGAGCTCTGACCAGTTGCACTTTGCCTGGGGGTCCTTCCTCGGTTTCCTTAGAGGAGGCCCGGCGTGCCGTGTCGAGAGGCGATGATCACAACAGCGTGACACTGGGTGCCTTCGGTGTTGCGTTCGAGGTATGTTCCAGACGCCAATCAGGAGTGACCCCGGTGTGCCCGTCGACCTCGACGCCGCCGGGGTCCTCTTTTGAGCTAGATCCGAGGGCAACCCGCAGCACTGACAATCCCTCACGAATTACTCGCGAGGCCCGGGTTGAACGGTTGCGTCAGGGAGCCGGAGGGACCCCATGGCGTCGGCGGCCTGCCTCGAACGGGAGCGACAGGCCGCCTGCACCATGATCAACTCTCGACGTCTTCGCCCGCCTCCTCGGTGGCGCCGCGCGCGGCCTCAGAGATTTCATCGATCAGGTCGTCAAGTTCCTCGATCGCCTCGTGCGCCAGGAGGCCGATTCCAATCTTGAGGAGAAGTCGACGAAGGATCTTTCCCTTCGCACGCCTGGCCGCGTTCGACCCCTCGTTAGCGTTTCCTTCGCCGGATGCGGAACTCATGCGGCCCCTCCTTGTAAGCAGTGTTGCCCAGAGAGACGGAGGGGAAAGGGAAACCTCACTGGGTCAAAAAAGAAGATGCCCCCCAGCCCTGCGGGCTGGGGGGCACCTTCTGAGTTCCATCCCTGTCGAGCCGATGGCTCGCATTCCCCTATGACACTTAAGCGGGCGACTCCACTCGCTTATGTGTGAATGCGACAGGGACGGACGGTTCGACCGGTTTCTAGCCGGTCAGCCAGCTGGCAAGCCAGCCAACGAGAGCCGCGAGTGAAACTGCGAGTGCGGCTGCGTGGAACCCACGCACCGCGTAGGCGAGAGCGGGTCCTGCGTTGTCCATCGGTGTCACCTCCTTTGTGTCCTTTGAGGCGCTAGAGCGCCGCGGTTCGATGGAGTGCCAAGAAACGCATCGACATAGTCGATGGCGTCGGGGTCGCCAAGCCGTGCTGCGGTGCGCCACCAGCGCCCAGCCGACTCGTCGTCTCCGATGAGTTCCAGAAGTTCTGCCGCACGGCGTGCGCTCGCCGCGTGCCTGGCTCCTTCCTCTCGGTATCGGTCGAGGACCGTGTGGTCCCCTCCCAGAACAGCTACTGCTTCTTCCCTTTCGCTCAGGCCCCGACCGGGGGCCGGTCCGGCAGCTTGCAGGCTGCCGGACCGGCCTGCGGCCGAACTCTCCGAAGCATCGTCTGCGGCAAAGATCTCGTTCCGCAGTTGCTGCTTTTCAGCGTCGCTCATGCTCCGGGCGAGGGCCTGAGCATCTCGGCGCAGCATGGCCTCGATGCTCAATTACGCCCTCCTGTACTCGATCCCCTGCTGGATGAGGGCCTCACGAAGGCGTCTCAGAGCCAGACTGTGGATGTTGTGCACGGTCGCCGCACCGATCCCGAGCTCTTCCGCGATTTCCTTCGGGGACTTGTCCTCGTAGTAGCGGAGCCAGATAATCTGACGCTGCCGACGGGGCAGTTTCTTGATCTCGGGGCGAAGCAGGTCACGGAGTCCGTGAACATATTCCGCAGAGTCTCTCGGATCGGGGATGTTGTCCTCGATCTCAGAGAACTTGAAACGCCCCTTGACCCGGTAATGGTCGATTAGGACGTTTCGTGCGACTCCGTAGGCGTAGGGGCTGATATTTTCGATATCCACGCCTCGGTTTTCCGCTGCGGAGATCCTCGCGATTGCTTCCTGTGCGAGTTCCGCTGCGACTTCGGGGTCTGCCTCCCCTCGCCGCATGTAGAAATGGATGATGTAGAAGTTTTCGATCAGCCATTCGCTGATGGTCGGCTTCTCATCCACTGGCGGCATCCCGGGTGGAATTCCGCTTGGGCCCCTCCCGGAGGAAGGACTGGGGCCAGTGCGGTCGGCGAGTGGCTTCGTTCACTGCCGGTGACTGCCCCGGAAGGTTGGATCGGGCCTGCATTTCGGTGGCGTCCCTATCCGCGTGCTAGCCGTCCTGTGACGGCAGGAGAGACGTGCGCATCATCCGCTCCTGTGGAGGGTGACGTTGGGGTCCCGAGAACCTCACACTGCCAGAACGAGATTTTTTCGCGGGCCTGTGCGAGGAGACCTGCCGGAGTCACCCCTCCGAGAGAACCGCCAGCCCGTGATCACGCTGGTCAGCTGCGGCGGCTGCGCCACCATCAGGGTGAGCAGCAGCGCTCGGGGGCGGAGCGGCAGGGGCGTCCCGGGGCGGTTGCCGGCAGTCGTACGCTGGCGCAGAGCTGAACCGAAGGAGATCCGTCCGTGCTTGTCCTGCTGCCCCCGTCCGAAGGCAAGGCCCCCTCCGGCCACGGCGCCCCGCTGAAGCTGGAGTCGCTGTCGCTGCCGGGGCTGACCGCCGCGCGTGCGGCCGTCCTCGACGAGCTGGTCGAGCTGTGCGCCGGGGACGAGGACAAGGCGCGCGAGGTGCTGGGGCTGAGCGAGGGGCTGCGCGGCGAGGTCGCGAAGAACGCCGCCCTGCTCACGGCGGGGACGCGGCCCGCCGGGGAGGTCTACACCGGCGTGCTGTACGACGCCCTCGGCCTGGCGTCCCTGGACGCGGCGGCGAAGGAGCGGGCGGCGGGTTCGCTGCTGGTCTTCTCCGGGCTGTGGGGGGCGGTCCGGGTGACCGACGAGATTCCCTCCTACCGCTGTTCGATGGGCGCCAAACTGCCCGGGATCGGGGCGCCGGCCGCGCACTGGCGGGCGCCGATGGCGTCCGTGCTGCCGGAGGCGGCCGGGGACGGGCTGGTGCTGGACCTGCGGTCCTCCGCGTACGCCGCCGCGTGGAAGCCGAAGGGTGAGGTCGCGGCGCGGACGGCGACCGTGCGGGTGCTGCACGCGCCGACCCGGAAGGTCGTCAGCCACTTCAACAAGGCGACCAAGGGCCGGATCGTCCGGAGCCTGCTCACGGCGGGTGCGGTGGTGTCGGCGCCGGGTGAGCTGGTGGAGGCGCTGCGCGATCTCGGATACGTCGTCGAGGCGCAGGCGCCCGCGGCGGCGGGGCGGCCCTGGGCTCTGGACGTGCTGGTCGACCAGGTGCACTGAGGGCGCGCGGCGAGGCGGAGGCGCCTGCTGCCTCCGTATCAGCCCCCGGATCAGCCCCCGGGCCCCGGGCCGGACGGGCGGGCGGCACGTACGCCGTGGAGAGGGGCAGCAGGGAGGCTACGGTGTCAGCACGATCCTGCCGAAGACTTCGCCCGCGTCCATCATCCGGTGCGCGAGCACGGCTTCGTGCAGCGGCAGCACGTCGTGCACCACCGCTTCGATCTCGCCGCGGCCGGCCGCTGCGAACTGCTCGCCGCGTACGGCACTCAGGTCGGCCGGGGTGACGGTAGCCGCGCTGAAAGCGGCGAAGGACAGCGACTTCCGGAACGCCGCCATGATCTTCGTACCGAAGTCCGCGGGCGGCTGACCTGCGACAGCGCCCACGGCCACCATGCGGCCGTTCGGGTTGAGCCGGTCGAGGAACGACGGCATGTCCGCACCGGCGACGACATCGATGATGACGTCATAGCCCGCGGGAGCCGCTTCCCCTCCGTCGCCGGAGCGGTCCAGCACGTGGGTCGCGCCGAGACGGCGCAGCCGCTCGCCGCGCTCGGCCGACGATGTGGTGACCGCCACCGCGGCGGCACCGCCGCGAGCCGCGAGCTGCACCGTCATGATCCCGATACTGCCGGCCGCGCCACGGACCAGGACCGTCTCCCCGGGAGCGAAACGGGCGTGGCGCAGTCCGAAGTGGGCCACCGCACCGGAACTGCCGAGCGTCACCGCGGCCGCGGCGGACAGTCTGCCGGGCAGGGGAAGAATCTGCTCGACCGGCGCGACGGCCTGTTCGGCGTAGCCTCCGCCGGTGCCGGTGAAGCCCCACACCCGTCGGCCGGTCCACGACGTGTCGACGCCGTCACCGACCGCGGTCACGGTGCCCGCCACCTCGCTGCCCGGGATGTGGCCCTCCTGGAAGCCGTAGGCGGCCAGAGCCCCGCTCCGGATCAAGGTGTCGACACCGCCGACGCCCACCGCCTCGGTGGCTATCAGTACCTGCCCGGCAGCAGGTGCGGGTATTGGCAGGTCGACGACGGCCAGACCGTCAGGGCTTCCGAACCGCTGGATCGAGATCGCCTTCAACGTGGTCTCCAGGTTCTCGGAAGGTTCTTGGGGGGTTTTCGGAAGGTGCTCGAAGGCTCTCGGACCGCTCGAGCGCGAGAGCTTCTGCTTCTCGGACGTGCGTCTCGGACGGTAGTGGACGCCCCCGTCCACTTACGTAAAGTGAGAGCGGTGACCGACCGTCTGCCTCACACGCTGCGCTCCGACGCGCTGGACAACCGCGAACGCATCCTCGACGCGGCCCGGGCGCTGTTCTCCGCCGACGGCCTGGACGTGCCCATGCGGGAGGTCGCGCGGCGCGCCGGGGTGGGCCCCGCCACCTTGTACCGCCGCTTCCCGACCAAGCAGATGCTGGTCACCGAGGCCTTCGCGGACCAGCTCCACGCATGTCGCGCCATCGTCGACGAGGGGTGCGCCGATCCTGATCCGTGGCGTGGCCTGTGCCTGGTGATCAAGCGGATCTGTGAGCTGCACGCCCGCGACCGGGGCTTCACCGAGGCCTTCCTGTCGGCCTACCCGGGGGTGGAGGACGTCGCCGCGAGCCGTGAGTACACGGTGAAGGCAGTCGCCGAACTGGCCCGGCGGGCCAAGGAAGCGGGACGCCTGCGGTCAGACTTCGTGCTGGACGACCTGATTCTCGTCCTCATGGCCAACAGGGGGATCCACGCCGAGTCGGCCGCCGGCCAGGTCAAGGCCTCCCGGCGGTTCGCGGGGCTGGTGATCCGGGCGTTCGAAGCCTGCCCCGGGCACGCACCGCCTCTGCCGTGACAGCGTCCCGGGCCCGGTCAGCGCAGGTGGGAGGTGTCGTTGAAGAGGCGGACGCTCGCGTTGCCGTCCGCGTAGTAGGCGACTGCCGAGAGGGAGGCCGCCGACAGTTCCATGCGGAACAGGGACTCCGGTGGGGCGCCCAGGGCGAGCCGTATGAGCGTCTTGATCGGCGTCACGTGGGTGACGAGCAGGACCGTGCGGCCCGCGTACGCCGCGGTCAGCTTGTCGCAGGTGGCGGCGATCCGGGTGGCGGTGGCCGCGAAGCTCTCGCCGCCGCCGGTCGGCCGGGCCTCCGGGTCGGCGAGCCAGGCGTTCAGGTCCTCCGGGTGGCGTTCGCGCACCTCGGCGAAGGTGAGGCCCTCCCAGGCGCCGAAGTCCGTCTCGCGCAGGCCGTCGTCGACGCTCACCTCCAGGCCGAGGCGTTCGGCGACGATGCCGGCGGTCTCGCGGGTGCGGGCCAAGGGGGAGGAGACGATGTGCTGGATCGTGCCGCGCCGGGCGAGGGCGGCCGCGGCCCGCTCGGCCTGCTCCCGGCCGACGTCGGAGAGCGAGGGGTCGCTGCCGCCGGACCCGGAGAACCGCTTCTGCGGGGTCAGCGGCGTCTCCCCGTGCCGCAGCAGCACGAAGGTGGCCGGGGCTCCCATGTCGGCGGGCGCCCAGCCGGGGGAGGCCACGGTCCGCGCAGCGCGGACGTCGGTGTCGGCCTTGGCGGCCTCGCCGTCAGCCGGAGCGCCTGCCCGGTCACGGCCGCGCGCCAACGCCTCGCGCGCCAACGCCGCGCCGGTCCTCGCGTCGCCGGGCGGGGCCATCGGCTCGACGGAGGACGCGGCCTGCGCGGCCTGCGCGGTCGCCTCGGCCGTGGAGGCTGTCGGCGCCGACGCCGACGGAGACGGGGACGGGGACGGGGACCACTGCTCGCCCCGGGCCCCCGCGTCCATCGCCTCGTTCGCCAAGCGGTCCGCGTGCTTGTTCCGGTCCCGCGGGATCCACTCGTACGTCACCCGGTCCGGCGGGAAGACCCGCGCCGCCTGCATCGCCAGCGGCTTCATGTCGGGGTGCTTGATCTTCCAGCGCCCCGACATCTGCTCCACGACGAGCTTGGAGTCCATGCGGACGTGCACCGTGGCCAACGGGTCCAGCCGGTGCGCGGCACGCAGGCCGGCCAGCAGGCCCCGGTACTCGGCGACGTTGTTCGTGGCGACGCCGATGTACTCCGCGGCCTCCGTCAGGGTCTCCCCCGTCACCGCGTCGCGCACCACGGAGCCGTACCCCGCGGGTCCCGGGTTGCCCCGCGACCCGCCGTCGGCCTCGACGACGAACTCCCGCACGGCCGGCCCCTACAGACCGGACTCGGCCGTACGCACCAGGATGCGGCGGCAGTTCTCGCAGCGCACCACCGTGTCCTTGGCGGCCGCGCGGATGTCGTTGATGTCGGTGATGGACAGCTCCTGGCGGCAGCCCTGGCAGGTGCGCTGGTACAGCTTCGCCGCGCCGATGCCGCCCTGCTGCTCGCGCAGCTTGTCGTAGAGCTTCAGCAGGTCCGCGGGGACGGAGGCGGCGACGACCTCACGTTCCTTGGTCACCGACGCCACCTCGCCGTCGATCTCCTCGAAGGCGGCGGCCCGGCGGGCGGTCGCGTCGTCGATCTTCGACTGGACGGAGGCGACGCGCTCGGTCAGCTCGTTCACCCGTTCCTGCGCGGACTCGCGGCGCTCCATCACCTCCAGCACGATGTCCTCCAGGTCGCCCTGGCGCTTGGCGAGGGAGGCGATCTCCCGCTGGAGGTTCTCCAGGTCCTTGGGCGAGGTGATCGCGCCGGAGTCCAGGCGCTGCTGGTCGCGGGCGGCGCGCTGGCGCACCTGGTCCACGTCCTGCTCGGCCTTGGTCTGCTCGCGGGCGCAGTCGCTCTCCTCCGTCTGGGCGGCCACCAGGAGGTCGCGCAGCTGGGTTGCATCCTTGGTCAGCGACTCGATCTCGGCGTGCTCGGGCAGCGACCTCCGCTTGTGCGCGAGCTGCTGCAGGCGCACGTCGAGGGCCTGGACGTCGAGGAGTCTGATCTGGTCGGCGGGCGCGGCGTTCAGTTGGGGGCTCCAGGTGAAGGGGAGTGACTGGTCCAGGGGTCGGTGACCGTCTTGGAGACGTGGACGCGCAGGTCCCATCCGTGCCGGTCGGAAATTTCGTCGAGCTGGCTCGCGGCCAGCTCGCACCAGGGCCACTCGGTGGCCCAGTGCGCCGCGTCGAGCAGCGCGAGAGGACGGTGGGCACCGGCCGCCATGAACTCGGAGGCCGGGTGGTGGCGCAGGTCCGCGGTGAGGAAGGCGTCGACGCCGGCCGCCCGGACGTGATCGAAGAGGCTGTCGCCGGAGCCGCCGCTGACGGCGACGGTGCGGATCGGCGCCTCGGGGTCGCCGGCGACGCGGATGCCCTGCGCGGTGGCGGGCAGCCGCTCGGCGGCGCGGGCGGCGAGGTCGCGCAGCGTCATCGGGTGGTCCAGTTCGCAGACGCGGCCGAGGCCGCGGCGGCCGTGCGGGTCGCTCGGGTCGGGGACGACGGGGCCGGTGACCCGCAGGTCCAGCGCGCCGGCGAGCGCGTCGCTGACGCCCGGGTCGGCCGTGTCGGCGTTGGTGTGGGCGACGTGCAGGGCGATGTCGTTCTTGATCAGCGTGTGCACCACGCGGCCCTTGAAGGTGGAGGCGGCGACCGTCGTGGTCCCGCGCAGATAGAGCGGGTGGTGGGTGACCAGCAGGTCGGCGCCGAGCTTCACCGCCTCGTCGACGATCCCCTGGACGGGGTCGACGGCGAACAGGACCCGGGTGACCTCCTGGTCGGGGTCGCCCACGACCGTGCCGACCGCGTCCCAGGACTCGGCCCGCTCGGCGGGCCACAGGTTCTCCAGCGCGGCGATGACTTCAGACAGACGGGGCACGGGAAAAGGCTACCTGCCTGCACCGCGCCGCTGAACCGGTGCCGGGAACCGGGTCCGGGACCGGCCCGGAAACCGGGTCCAGGACGGGTTCCGGCATCGGCACCGGGACCGGCTCCGGGGACCGTGCGGGCCTCGGCCCACCGTCAGCACATGGGCCGTCGGCTCCTCAGGCGAATCGTTCCTGGGACACCCGTATGTGTGAAGCGGGCGCCAGCCTGTCCCCGCCTGCGCGTACGAAAACTAGCGTCGTCGCAGGAGGTGACCAGACGATGACGGCCTGTGCGATCGAGTCCGGGGCGGCGCCCGGGGACGGCGCCCCGCGAGCGGGCTGCTGCACGATCACCGTGGACGGCGCCTACGCCGCCCGCCTCGCGCCGGACGGCGACTCCTGGTTCCCGGAGCGCTGGACACTCGACGGCCCCGAGCCGTACGCCGTGCCGCTGCCCGGCAGCCGGCCGGAGCAGCCGGGCAGCGAGGTGCAGCCGATGGGCGACGGACGGGTGCTGATCCGCCGGACGGCCGAGGGGCGGCACGTCTTCGCGCTGCTGTACCCGACCGGACCGGGCACGGGTGAGCTGCCGCTCGGGACGGTCGAGTGCGCGGAGCCCGGCAGCCGGCTGCGGCTGCTGCCGCCGGCGCCGGGCGGCGAGCGGGCGTACGCCCTCGTCGTGGGCCCGCGGTCCAGCACGGTGTGGCGGGTGGCGGGCGGCGCCTTCGGTCCGGAGCGCGTGGCGGAGGTGCCGGGGCGCTGCTCGGGCGGGGTGTGGCTGGAGCGGTCGGGGCGGATGCTGGCCCTGGACCGGGAGACCGGCGGCCGGACCAAGACGGTCGTGGTGGACCTGGAGCGGGGCGGCGAGGTCTCGCCGCTGCTGCAGATCGCCGCCGACAGCGACGACCGGCTGCTCCTCGCCGACCTGGACAGCGGGCTGCTGCTGATCAGCTCGGACGCCCCCTCGCCCGGACAGGAGCGGCTGGGCTGGGGCGTGCTGGGCAGCACACTGCCGGTGCGCTTCCCCGAGAGCCTGCGGCTGCCCGGCTGCTCGGTGACGCCGTTCGCGATCCAGCCGGGGCAGGTGCTGACGCCGGAGAGCTGTGCGGTGGCGCTGCGCATCGACGGTCCGGCCGGCGGCTGGGTCGGCGTGTGGCGGCCGGAGGGACGGCGGATCCACCATCTCCCGGCGCCCGAGGGGTGGTTGGCAGGCGCCGGGCTGTGCACGCCGGACGGCGTACTGCTGCTGCCGTACGCGACGGGCGAGGTGCCGTGCGGTGTGGCACGGGTGCCGGCGCCCGCACGGCAGGCGGAGGGCGCCGGCACGGCGGTACGGGCGCGGTGGGAGCGCGTGGCCCCGGCCGCGGAGGGCGCCGACCCCGCGCGGGAGGGCGCGAACCACGCGTCACCGGGCGCCTCGCCTCCGCCGGACGGCGGGTCGCCGCGGGACGACGACCCGGAGCTCGCCGCGCCGCGTCCGGTGCCGTTGCAGCAGGCGCCGTTGGGGGGTCTTGTAACGAAATAGTCCCGGTCGGCGTGGTCGGCTGGATCCGGCCCTCGGGGGGCTGGATAGACTCGCCGGGCTGTAAAGAGATCATGTTTTGACGGGGTGAATAGTTCCGATGAGCGACGCACGTATCATGCAGCCGCTGCCCGCCGAAGCCCGGGAGGACACCGGCCACGGCCGGCACCGGGGCCCGATCTCGGCCCAGGACGGTGACACGGCCCCGCACGGCCGGCACCGCAAGCCCGCCGAGGACGCGGAAGCAGCGGCCTGACGAATGCACTACGGGGGCGGGGGGGGGGGGGGGGGGGGGGGGGGGGGGGGGGGGGGGGGGGGGGGGGGGTGGTTGGGGGTTTTTTTTGGGCTGTTTTCTCTTCTTTTCTGCCCGTTT
>NZ_JBVIIE010000045.1:0-60482 GCF_055569945.1 Streptomyces sp. NPDC031340 | reverse complement strand
ACGCCAAAAAAACCAAACACAAAAAGAAACCACCCCCACCCCCCCCCCCCCCCCCCCCCCCCCCCCCCCCCCCCCCCCCCCCCCCCCCCCCCCCTCCGCGTGTCAGCTCCCGGTCCGTTCCCGGCGGTTCCCGGTTACTTCCGGCTGCTCCCGGCCGGTCCCGTTCCGCTTCCGACTGGGTCACTCCCGGCTGAGCCGCAGCACCTCCGCCGCCGCGAACGTCTCACCCGCCGGCCGTTCCGCGTAGTGCGGGGTGAGCAGTGCGTCCAGTTCGTCGTAGCTGAAGGTGTCCTGTTTGCTGTCGAACTTCGCGCGCACCCGCGGCCGTTCGACGACGGCCACCATGCCGCCGTGCACGACGAGCAGCTGGCCGTTGATCCGGGAGGCGGCCGGAGACGCCAAGTAGCCGACGAGGGGGGCGACATGCTCGGGGGCGAGCGGGTCGAGGCCGCCGTCGGCCGGGCGGGCGAGGCCGGCGAAGACGTCCTCGGTCATCCGGGTGCGGGCGCGCGGGCAGATCACGTTCGCGGTCACGCCGTACTTGGCGAGCGCCAGCGCCGTCGAGGTGGTCAGCCCGACGATTCCGCCCTTCGCGGCGGCGTAGTTGGGCTGTCCGGCGGAGCCGGCGAGGAACGCCTCCGAGGAGGTGTTGACGATCCGCCCGTACACCGGCGCGCCGGCCGCCTTGGACCGCTCCCGCCAGTGCGCCGCGGCGAAACGGGTGGTGTTGAAGTGCCCCTTGAGGTGGACGCGGATCACCGAGTCCCACTCGTCCTCGGTCATGGAGAAGACCATGCGGTCGCGCAGGATGCCGGCGTTGTTGACCAGGATGTCGAGCCTGCCGAACGCGGCGATCGCCGACTCGACCATCTCGCGGGCCTCGGCGAAGTCGGACACGTCTCCGGTGTGGGCCAGCGCCGTGCCGCCCGCGGCGCGGATCTCGGCGGCGACCTGCTCGGCGGGGGCCGCGGAGGCGTTCCCCGAACCGTCCCGGCCCGGCTGCCCGTAGTCGTTGACGACGACGGCGGCGCCGAGCCGGGCGAGTTCCAGCGCCTCGGCGCGGCCCAGGCCCCGGCCGGCTCCGGTGACGAGGGCGGACAGCCCTTCCAGTGGCAGCGACACGGACACTCCCGTCATTCCGTCATTCCGTCTTCGGTATTCCGTCTTCCGTCATTCCGTCAGATCTCGACGCAGGTGCGCAGCGCGGTGCCCGTGCGCATCTGCTCGATCGCCTCGTCGATCCGGGCCAGTGGCACACGGTGCGTGATCAGCCCCGCGAGGTCCAAGCGGCCCGCCCGCCACAGGGCGATGGTCCGCTCGTAGGAGCGCAGGATGTCCCCGCCGCCGTACATGGAGGGCAGGATGCGCTTCTCGTCGAAGAACAGCTCGAACATGTTGAGCTGCAGGAAGTCGTCCATGGCACCCGCGCCGACCACGACCAGGGTGCCGCCGCGCCGGGTGTTCTCGTAGGCCGTGCGGGCGGTGGCCGACTTGCCGACGACCTCGAAGACGTAGTCGAAGCCCTCGCCGCCGGTGATCTGCTGCCTGGCGTCGGCCAGTTCGTCCGGCGCCACGGCCCGGGTGGCGCCGAACCGCAGCGCGGCCTCGCGGCGCGAGGCGACCGGGTCGACGGCGACGATCTCGGCGGCGCCCTTCAGCCGCGCCCCCTGGACGGCGCAGACGCCGACGCCGCCGCATCCGATCACGGCGACCGACGAACCGGCCTCCACGTCGGCGGTGTTGAGGGCGGCACCGAGGCCGGTGGTGACCCCGCAGCCGATCAGCGCGGCGATGTCGAACGGCACGTCGTCCGGGATCGGCACCGCGCAGCCGGCGTCGACGACGACCTCCTCGGCGAAGGTGCCGGTCCCGGCGAAGCCGAACAGGTCACCGGCGGGGCCGCGGAAGTTGGGGGTGCCCGCGTTCATGAACCCGGCCAGGCACAGCTCGGTCTGTCCACGCCCGCAGGCGGGGCAGCTGCCGCAGGCCGGCAGCCAGCACACGACGACCCGGTCGCCGGGCTTGACGTGGCCGACGCCCTCGCCGACCTCGAGGATCTCGCCCGCGCCCTCGTGCCCGGGCACGAACGGCGCCGGCTGCGGCAGCACCCCGCTCATCGCGGACAGGTCCGAGTGGCACAGCCCCGTGGCGCGCACCCGGATCCTGACCTTGCCGGGCCCGAAGCCCACCGCCTCGACGTCGTCGAGGACCTCCAGCTTGTCCTGGCCGATCTCGTGCAGTACGGCTGCGCGCATGGTGCGGCTCCCTCAGGTCATCCAGGGTTCACAGGTCGTCCGGGGTTCACAGGTCGTGGGGTTCACGGGTCGTGGGGTTCACAGGTCGTGGGGTTCACAGGTCGTGGGGTTCACAGGTCGTCCGGGTCAACGGGTCGGGGGTTTCCGGAGTGTTCGACGATCGTGTCGGCGAGGACGGGGGCGTCCGCCCGCTCGACGGCGGTGACGGTCACCCGTACCCGGCCGGTCTGCCGCCACATGCGGATGCGCAGGGTCTCGCCCGGGTACACCACCCCGGCGAACCGGGTGGCGTACGAGCGCACCCGGCCGACATCGCCGCCGAGCAGCGTGTCGACGACCGCCTTGAGCGTCATGCCGTAGGTGCACAGCCCGTGCAGGATGGGGCGTTCGAATCCGGCGCGCTTGGCGAAGTCGGGGTCGGCATGCAGCGGGTTCCAGTCGCCGCTGAGGCGGTAGAGGAGGGCCTGGTCCTCGCGGACCGACCGCTCGACGGTCCGGTCGGGCTCGCCCGCGGGCGGCTCGAGGCGGGCGGACGGGCCGCGGTCGCCGCCCCAGCCGCCCTCGCCGCGTACGAAGATCTGCGCGTCGTTGGTCCACAGCGGGCCCTCGGCGTCGGCGACCTCGGTGCGCAGGACGAGGACGGCCGCCGTGCCCTTGTCGTAGACGGCGGCGATGCGGGAGGTGGCGGTGGCGGTGCCCTCGGCCGGAATCGGGCGGTGGACGGTGAGGGCCTGGCCGCCGTGCAGGACCGTGGCGAGGTCGACGTCGACGCCCGGCATGGACAGGCCGCCGATCACGCCCGGGGCGCCCGCGCCCGCGACGGTGGCGAAACTCGGCAGCACGTGCAGCCGGGACTCCAGGGTGTAGCGCAGCTCGTCGGGGTCCGTGGCGGGGACACCCGCGCCGATGCCGAGATGGTAGAGCTGGACGTCCTTGCGGTCCCAGGCGATCCCGGCGGAACGGGGTCCGGCGGCGAGGGCCTCGGCTGCGTCGATGGGCATGGGGCTCCTGGAGGTGGCGGCGGGAAGACCCCGGTGCGGCCGTCCGCACCGTCGGCCGCACCGGGGTCGCTGCGGGCCGACCTAGAACGCGTTCCAGTCCGGCGCCCTCTGTATAGCCCAGGGTCTCGCAGTTGTGAAGGCTCCTGACGGCGCGTCAGGTGGTGGGGCCGGGACATTTGTCCCGTCGGAGTCCGTACGGGCGCCCCTGCCGGACGCGGCGGCCGGTGCGTAGCGTCGTCGGCACGACCGAGGGGACCGCGCCGTCGTACCGGCGGTCCGGACCCGCCGTACGGAACGGGGAGCAGAGTGATGATCTGGTTACGCAGGGGACCGCGCCGATTTCGCAGGGGATCAGGCCGATTTCACGGAGGATCGTGCCAGGGGGACGCGGTGTGGCAGGCCGGCGAGTGCACCGCGCAGCCGGCCGGGCTGGTGGCCGAGGATCCCGGCCCGCCCGCCTCCGGCTTCTCGCTACTGCCCTGGCTGCTGATGGGGATGGGCGCGTTCTCCAACCTCTTCCAGGGCCAGACCGCCAACCCGTGGATCGGCGGCCTGGGCCTGCTCACCTTCAACTCGCTCTACATCTACGTGGCGTTCCGCTCCTTCGTGAAGGAGACGCGGACGGCGCTGTCGACGCGGGCGGCGCTGGCCATGATGGCGCTGCTGACCTGCGGTCTCGCCATCGGCTACGGCGGCAACTGGCTGCTGTTCTTCCCGCTGCTGGGCCTCGCGACGGGGGCGGCGCTGCGCGGGCCCCGGCTGCGCTGGACCGGCATGGGCGTCGCCGTCCTCGCGGCGTCGGTCTGCTGCGCCCGCGAGGGCTGGAGCGGTCTCGGCGTCGCCTACGCCACCTGGATCTCGACGATGGTGACGGCGGCGATCCTGTCGCTGTCGGAGGCGGTACGGGAACTGCGTGCCGCCCGTGAGGAACTGGCCCGGCGCGCGGTCGAGAAGGAGCGGCTGCGGTTCTCCCGCGACCTGCACGACCTGCTCGGGCACACGCTGTCGGTGATCGTGGTGAAGTCGGAGGCGGCGCGGCGGCTCGCGCCGCGTGACCTGGACGGGGCGCTCACGCAGATGACGGACATCGAGTCCGTCGGCCGGCAGGCGCTCACGGAGATCCGCGAGGCGGTGACCGGGTACCGCGAGGGCAGCCTCGCCACGGAACTGGACCGGGCCCGCTCGGTGCTGACGGCGGCCGGTGTCGAGCCCGTGATCACGCGGTCCGGCCCGCCGCTGGCCCGGCAGACGGAGGCGCTGCTGGGGTGGGTGGTGCGGGAGGCCGTGACGAACGTCGTACGCCACAGCGGGGCGAGCCGCTGCGAGATCACCCTCGACGGCACCCCCGAGCGGGCCGGCCTGACGGTCGCCGACAACGGCGGCACCCGGGGCGCGGAGACGCCGGGGACCGGTATCGCCGGTGGGGCCGGTGGCGCGGGGGGCGCCGACGGTGGCGCCGGCGCGGGCGGCCTGGGCGGGGCGGGCGGTGGCACGGGCCTGAAGGGCCTCATGGAGCGCCTCACGCTGGCCGGCGGAAGCCTGCGGGCGACCGCGTCACCGCACGGCTTCACGATCACCGCCGAGCTGCCGGCGGACTCCGCGGAATCTGCGGACTCCGCGAAGTCCGCGTCCCTTCCGCCCCAGCCGCAGTCGCCGCTGCCGACGGGCACCGCGCCCGGAACGCCGTGACCGACGGCGGCCGACGGGCCGACCCGTCGCCCTGCGCCCGGCAGCCCCACCTCGCCCGCGGAAAACCGGGAGACCTGGTCACCGCCGCCGATGGCACCGCGTCCCGGACAGGCGGGCCAGGACGCCGTGGGTCGGCCAGGCGCAACGGGCCGGGGCGCCGCGAGCCGGCCGGGCGAGCCGGAGTGTCACGGGCCGGACGGGCAGCCGGGACGTCACCGGCCGACCAAGCGGGCCGAGACGTCACGTGCCGGCCGGTGCTGGCGGGCGCGTCCCGGACAGGCGGGCCGGGAAGCCACAGGCCGGAGGAACGGCCGGAATGTCACGGGCCGGAGGGGCGGCCCGGGGTGTCACGTGCCGGATCAGGACGGGCGGGGGCGCCGCGGGCGCTCTACGCTTGGGCCGTGGACGAGATACCCCGGGATCGCCGGCCGGGTAAGTGCGTGCGGGTTCTGCTCGCCGAGGACCAGGGAATGATGCGGGGCGCCCTCGCCCTGCTGCTCGGCATGGAGGACGACATGGAGGTCGTCGCCCAGGTCGGGACGGGCGACGCCATCGTGGACGCCGCCCTCCTCCACCGCCCGGACGTGGCTCTGCTGGACATCGAGCTGCCCGGCATGAGCGGTCTGGACGCCGCCGCCGCACTGCGCGACCAGGTGCCCGACTGCCGGGTGCTGATCCTGACCACCTTCGGGCGCCCCGGCTATCTACGGCGGGCCATGGAGGCCGGAGCTGCGGGGTTCCTGGTCAAGGACGGGCCGGTGGAGGAGTTGGCGGCCACGATCCGCCGGGTGCTGACCGGCGAGACCGTGATCGATCCCGCGCTGGCCGCGGCGGCGCTGAGCGCCGGGCCCAACCCGCTCACCCCCCGGGAGTGCGACGTCCTCAGGGCGTCCGCGGACGGCGCGACCGTCGCCGACATCGCCGCCCGGCTGCACCTGTCGGAGTCCACCGTCCGCAACTACCTCTCCTCCGCGATCGGCAAGACCGGCACCCGCAACCGCACGGAGGCGATGCGGGAGGCACGGCAGCAGGGGTGGCTGTAAGCGCACCCACGAAGCCCGTACGCCCCCTTCATCAGGCCCCGTCCGCCCGGCCTCCCCGCGTCATCTGGCGGAGCCCCGGCGCGGCAGCCACGCCAGCATCAGTACCGTCCCCGCGAGCAGCACGCCGGCCCCGGTGCGGAACACCAGGGCGTATCCGTCCGTCAGCGCCGCCGGGGTGTCGCCGCCCGCCGAACGGGCCGCCGCGATCGTCGACATCACCGCGAGGCCGAGCGAGCCGCCCATCGTGCGTGAGGTGTTGATCAGCCCGGAGACCAGACCCGCCTCCCCCGGCGCCGCCCCGGACGTGGCGAGCGCGGCGAGCGGGGTCGCCGTGAGGCCCGCGCCCAGCATCATCAGGATGCCGGGGAACATGATCTCCGTCAGGTACGCGCCCCGCGGGGTCATCGCCGACTGCCAGCCGAAGCCGGACGCCGCCACCAGGGTTCCGAGCGTGGCTACGGTGCGCGCGCCGAGCACCCGCATGAAGCGGGGCGCCGCCTTGGATCCGAAAAGCACGGCCAGGGAGCTCGGCACCAGGGCGAGACCGGCCTGGAGCGGGGTGTAGCCGAGCACGTTCTGGGCGTACAGCGTCATGAAGAACCACATGCAGAACATCGCCGAGCCGCACAGGAACATGGCGGCGTTCGCCGACGACACCGCCCGCGCCCGCAGCAGCCGGAGCGGCATCAGCGGGGCCGCCGTGCGCGCCTCGACGGCCAGGAAGAGCGCGATCAGGGCGAGCCCGGCGGCGAGCGGCGCCAGGGTGGCCGCCGCCGTCCACCCCTCGGCCTCGGTCTGCGAGATGCCGTACGCGAGGGTGGCGAGCCCGGCCGTCACCAGCACCGCGCCCGGCAGGTCCAGGCGCCGCCCGTCGCCGTCGCGGCTCTCCACCAGCCACCCGCGGGCCCCGGCGAGGACGACCGCCCCGACGGGCACGTTGATCAGCAGCACCCACCGCCAGGACAGGCCGTCCACCAGCAGTCCGCCGACGAGCCCGCCCGCAGCGCCGCCGCCCGCGCCCACCGCGGTCCAGGTGGCGATCGCCCGGGCCCGCGCCGGACCCTCGGGCACGGCGGAAGTGAGGATGGTGAGCGTGGAGGGCGCAAGAACCGCCGCCCCGAGCCCCTGCACGGCCCGCGCGAGCAGCAGTTGAGGGCCCTCCTCCGCCAGCCCGCCGCCCAGCGAGGCCAGGGTGAACAGGGCGAGCCCGACCAGGAACATCCGCTTGCGCCCGTACAGATCGCCGGCCCGCCCGCCGAGCAGCATGAACCCGGCGAAGGCGATGGCGTAGGCGTTCACCACCCATTGCAGCCCCGGGGCGCTCAGCCCCAGGTCGGCCCGCATGGACGGCAGCGCCACATTGACGACGGAGACGTCGAGGACGACCAGGAACTGTCCGGCGCACGCGAGCGTGACGACCAGCCAGGTGGGAGGCGCGGTGCGAGGACGTGGGGTGCGGGTGTCCGCTGCGGCTCCGAGCATGGGCTCCATGCTCTCAACCCGGCGGCGCACGGTGCATCGGGATTTGGCTCCGGAGCCGCCTCGGCCGCAGGACCTAGGACCCGGTCGGAGTGAGGGGTCACCGTGTCGCGTCCTCCGAGCTGTGGGCCGTCGCGCCGTGAGACCGGTAGGCGGTCACCTCCGCCGACTTGTAGGCCGTGTCCTGGGGGGCGAGGCACACGAACCAGTCGTCCGGTGATCCTCCGGCGGACCGGATGCCCTGCTGGACGCCGCCGTTCGCGCCGTTCACCGCGGTCCGGTGGAGGCTGGTGCTCGTGCCGTCCTTCCAGACGCAGGTGACCTGCCGGACAGCCTTGGCGACCCGGCCGACCACGAGGCGCGAGGCCCCGGAATCGGGCACCAGCGGCAGCGCGCCGGCGTCGAGGTCCGTGCCCGCCTGGACCTCCGTCCCGGGGAGCGTGTTCTCGATCACCAGGGAGCTCTTTCCGCCGTAGCTGCGGTGCACGAAGTACGCGCGCTTGCCGACCAGATCGGAAGCCCTGTCGACGTCCGGCGGGTTCTCGCCGCGCGCCCGCATCGCGTCCAGCTGGGCCTGCGCCTCGACCTCCGCGCTCGGTGCCGGCCACATGTCGAGGGTGACCTTCCATTCCTTGCCGTTCTCGGTGCCGGCCGCCAGCACGGTCCGCCGAGGCGCGTACAGCTCCGGCATGACGCCCGACGGCGGTGGACTGGTCGCCGGCTCCGCCCCGCGCCCGTCGCCGCCCGGCAGGCCCGCGAGTGCCAGAGTGCCCGTCGAGCCGACGATCGCCAGGGCCGCCGCCGTGGCCACCGCCCAGCGCCGGGCCCTGCGGCGGCGGCCGCCGCGGATCAGAGCCTGGGTGGGGGCTATACCGATCTCGGCCTCGTCCGCGGCCTCGGCCAGCAGGAAGGCGATGTCCCTGTCCGTCATGTTCGCCATGTCGTGGTTCGTCTCCCGGTGTGCGCTCATCGCTGCCGCCCTCCCCCGCTCGTCACCATGTCCGCCAGTCCCGGTATGGCGCGGAGCTTCGCGATCCCCTTGGCCGCGTTGCTCTTGACCGCGCCGACCGAGCAGCCCATCGCCTGCGCCGCCTGGGTCTCCGTGAGGTCCTCCCAGTAGCGCAGGACGACCGCCTCCCGCTGCCGCGGGGGCAGCTGGGCGAGCGCCGTCAGCAGGACGCCCCGGTCGTCGGCCTGTGCGATGCGGTCGCCGGTGTCGGCGACCTCGCGCACCAGGCCGGAGTCGTCCTTCGGCGCCAGGAACTCCCGGAGCTTTCTGCGGTGCTTGCGGGCATGCGCGTTGATCATGACTCGTCGTACGTACGCCTCCGGGTCGTCGGCCGAGCCGACCCTCCGCCAGGCCACGTAGACCTGCTCGAGCGTCGACTGGACCAGGTCCTCGGCGGCGTGCTGCTCCCCCGTGAGAAGAAATGCCGTCCGCATCAGCCGCGGCCAGCGGCCGGTGACAAAGCCCTGGAACTCCCTGTCCCGAGCCTGCTTGCGATCCCCCATGGGCACCTCCTAGATGTCAGAAGGAGTCCATGAGCCGCCCGGATCGTTGCCTCGGACCCGAAGCGGACCCCGAAGCGGACCCCGAAGTGGACCCCGAAGGGGACCAGAAGTGGACCCCGAAGCCTCCCGCCCGGGCCGATTCCAGGGCGGCGGCCGAACTGACCGCGGGTCAGATCTTCATGGGCAGGTCAAGGATTCGTTAGGGACCCGAAGCAACGGAATAGTTGCTCACGCATACGAGGTTTACCAGGCACTTATCTCACTGGAGGCCTCATCCCATGACCCACACGACGAACGACCAGCCCGCCCGGGCGGCGAGCGGGGCCGTGGTCCCGGTCCTCGCCTTCGCGGGGATCGTTGTCGCGGTGATGCAGACCCTGCTCGTCCCGGTCATCAAGGACCTGCCGCAACTGCTGGACACCGCGCCCAGCAACGCCACCTGGGTCCTGACCTCGACACTGCTCTCGGGCGCCGTGGCCACCCCGATCATGGGCCGCCTCGGCGACCTGTACGGCAAGCGGCGGATGCTCGTGGTCAGCCTCGCGGTGATGGTGGCCGGCGCCCTGGTCAGCGCGCTCACCAGCACGCTGCTGCCGATGATCGCCGGCCGTACCCTGCAGGGCT
This sequence comes from Streptomyces sp. NPDC031340, assembly GCF_055569945.1. Lineage (NCBI taxonomy): Bacteria > Bacillati > Actinomycetota > Actinomycetes > Kitasatosporales > Streptomycetaceae > Streptomyces > Streptomyces sp. NPDC031340. The sequence goes on along the minus strand of NZ_JBVIIE010000045.1, from coordinate 50,879 downwards.
TCGCGATGGGCGCGATACCGCTCGGCATCGGTCTGATGCGCGACATGCTGCCCCGCGAGCGGCTCGGCTCGGCCATGGCCCTGATGAGCTCCTCGATCGGCGTCGGCGGCGGGCTCGCCCTGCCGCTCGCGGCCCTGATCGCCCAGCACGCCGACTGGCACGCCCTCTTCTACGGCGCCGCCGGCCTCGGCGCCCTCTCGATCGCCCTCACGCTCCTCGTCGTACCCGAGTCCCCGATGCGTGCCGAGGGCTCCTTCGACCTGCCGGGCGCGCTCGGCCTGTCCGCCGGTCTGGTGCTGTTCCTGCTGCCGATCACCAAGGGCAGCGACTGGGGCTGGTCCTCGGGCACCACGCTCGGCCTGTTCGGCGCGGCGGCCGTCGTCCTGCTCCTGTGGGGCGTGATGGAGCTGCGGGTCCAGGCCCCGCTGGTGGACCTGCGCACCACGGCCCGCCCCGCGGTGCTCTTCACCAACCTCGCCTCGATCATGGTGGGCGTCAGCTTCTACGTCGTCTCGCTCGTCCTGCCCCAACTGCTCCAGCTGCCGAAGGCGACCGGTTACGGCCTCGGCCAGTCGATGGTGGTCGCCGGTCTGATCGTCGCGCCGCTGGGCCTGACGATGATGTTCACGGCGCCGGTCTACGCCCGCCTGTCGGCGCGGTACGGCCCGAAGGTCACGCTCATCCTCGGCATGGTGATCATCGGGATCGGCTACGGCGCCGGCCTCGGCCTGATGAGCGCCCCCTGGCAGAGCCTCGTCATCTCGGTGATCCTCGGCGCGGGCATCGGCCTGGCCTACTCCTCGCTCCCCGCCCTGATCGTCGGCGCGGTCCCGGCCTCGGAGACCGGCGCCGCCAACGGCCTGAACACCCTGATGCGCTCCATCGGCACGTCCGTGTCGAGCGCCGTCATCGGCATGGTGCTCGCGAACACCGCGAACGACGTCGGCGGCGTCGCGGTCCCGACCATGCACGGTTTCCGGGTCTCCTTCCTGATCGCGACGGGCGCGGTCGCCGTCGGCCTGCTGATGGCCGTGTTCCTGCCCCGGCCCGACCGGGCGCCGCGGCTGCGCGCGAGCAGCGAGGAGGAGGCGAACCTGGCGCGCGCCGAGGAGGCGCTGCGCGGCTTCCGCGGCCGGGTACTGGACGCCTCCGGCGCCCCGGTGGCCCGCGCCAAGGTCACGCTCATCGACCGGCGGGGCCGCCAGGCGGGCGCGACGCTGTCCGCGGAGGACGGCGGCTACGCCCTCGTCGTGCCGTCCGGCGGGGCGTACGTGCTCGCCGTGCGGGCCGCCGGGCACGGCCCGCTGGCCTCGTCGGCGACGCACGGCGGCGACGAGGGCGCGGTGCAGCTGGACCTCCCGCTGCCGGGCACCGCGGTCTCCGCCTAGCCGGCCGGTCCCTCGCCGGTCCCTCGCCACACGGACCGAAGGCCCTCGCCGCACCCCCTGTCGCCCGGCGGCAGGGGGTGCGGCAGCATGGGGCGCCGAGACGACCGCTACCGAAAGGCGCATCCGATGCCCGCGGCACCCAAGCCGGAGATCCTGGCCGCGTTCGAGGCCGCCAAGGGGTTCATGCCCGTGCACGAGGGCCTCGCCCTGTACGCGGCGGCCGTCGAGGCGGGCGCGCTCGGGCTGCCGCTGCTCGAGGTCGGCACGTACTGCGGCCGCTCCACGATCCTGCTCGCCGACGCGGCCCGCCAGGCGTCGGTCACCGCGCTGACGGTCGACCACCACCGCGGCAGCGAGGAGCAGCAGCCGGGCTGGGACTACCACGACCCGGAGACGGTGGACCCGGAGCTCGGCGTGATGGACACCCTGCCGACGTTCCGCCGCACCCTGTACCGGGCGGGCCTGGAGGACCACGTGGTGGCCCTGGTCGGGCGCTCCCCGCAGGTGGCGAAGGTCTGGGCGGCTCCGCTCGGCCTCGTCTTCATCGACGGCGGCCACACCGACGAGCACGCCACCGCCGACTACGAGGGCTGGGCCCCCCAGGTGGCCGAGGGCGGCCTGCTGCTCATCCACGACGTCTTCCCGGACCCGAAGGACGAGTTCACCGGCCAGGCCCCGTACCGCGTCTACCTGAGGGCGCTCGCGTCCGGCGCCTTCACCGAGGTCTCGGCGACCGACTCGCTGCGCGTCCTGCGGCGAACGGGGGCGGGGATCTGACGGCGCGGTTAGAGTCGCAGACGTGTCGTACGTAGGACCGGACTTCGATCCGCCGCAGCCCCGCCGTTCCCGCCGTCCGCTGACCGTCGCCCTCGCCGCGCTGGTGCCGGGCGCGCTGCTCGGGTGGCTGGCGTACCAGGCCGTGGGCGCCCCCGGGGACGACGGCGGCCGGGACCGGGCGTCCGTCGCCACGTCCGGGTCCGCTTCCGCGCCGGCGTCGTCCGGCGGCCCGGGCTCCCGCACGGGATCGAAGGGGTCCGCGGGGTCCACGGCGTCCGCGACGGGCGACGACGAGCGGCCGGCGTCGCCCGCGCCGTCCTCCGCACGGTCCGCGCCCGCCGCCTCCGGCCCCCTCAAGGGCAAGGTCGTCGTCATCGACCCGGGGCACAACCCGGGCAATTTCCAGCACACCGCCGACATCAACCGCAAGGTGAACATCGGCACGAACCTCAAGGAGTGCGACACCACCGGCACGTCCACCAACGCGGGTTACTCCGAGGCCCGCTTCACGCTGGACGTCGCCCGGCGGCTGCGGACCGTCCTGCAGAAGCAGGGCGTCACGGTGAAGTTCACGCAGGACGGCGACCGTCCTTGGGGTCCGTGCGTCGACGAGCGCGCCCGCATCGGCAACGCCGCCCACGCCGACGCCGCGATCTCCATCCACGCGGACGGCGCCGCGGCCGGCGACCGCGGCTTCCACGTCATCCTGCCGGGCGCGGTGCACGCGGGCGCCGCCGACACCCGTCCGATCGTCGGCCCCTCCGCCGATCTCGGCGAGCGCGTCGCGGGCAATTTCGTCCGCGTCACCGGCAGCGCGCCGTCCAATTACATCGGCGACGGTACCGGTCTCGTCACACGTAAGGACCTGGGCGGTCTCAATCTCTCAACGGTTCCCAAGGTGTTCATCGAGTGCGGGAACATGCGCGATAGCAAGGACGCGGCACTGCTGACGAGCGGAGCCTGGCGACAGAAGGCCGCGCAGGGGATCTCTGAGGGAATCGTGAGTTTCCTGCGCGCTTCGTGACCAGCACGCGCGACTCGGCGAACACACGTGCCCGGCGGACGATACTGTCTACCGACGACGAGACGACCTGAGAAGGACCTGAAGTGAATATCCGCTCCCTCACTCGAGGCGACGGCGTGGTGATCGGAGCAGCGGTATTGCTGTTCATCGCGTCGTTCCTCAAGTTCTATTCCGCCGACGGGTTCAACTGGAACCAGAACGCGTGGGACAGCCTCGGCACCGGTTTCGGCCTCTACATGGGCGGAGTCATCGGTGCCGTTCTGATCGTCGTCAACCGTTCCCTGCCGCAGCCGCGCAAGGTCGCGGGCCTGGACCTGGGTGCGGCGGGCGCGGCGTTCGCGATCCTCACCGCGTGGACGCTGTTCTGGACCCTGGTGGACGTGCCGGACGGCGTCAGCGCCGGCGCGGGCCTCGTCCTCGGCTTCATCGCCGCTCTCGTCCTGGCCGGCGCGGCGGTCGCCACCCCGTTGGTCCCGGCGCTGCAGGCCGCGCTCGTCCCCGCTCCCGGTCCCGCCGCACCGCAGCCCTACGGCGGTCAGCCGCAGGGCGGTTACGGCTACCCCGGCGCCGGAGCCGGCGCCCCGGCGCAGCCGTACGGCGGCCAGCCGCAGCAGGGCCAGCCGGGGCAGCCGGTGGGCGGCCAGCCGCAGCAGACCCCGCCGCCGGCCGCCGACTTCTCGCCGTTCTGGTTCGCCGTGCCGGTGGCGCGGCCGCTGTTCGCCGAGGACGGCTCGCCCACGCCGATCGCCGAACTCGCGCCGGGCACCTGGTACCTGGCGGTCGAGCAGCGCGGCCCGGGCCTGATCGCGCAGACGCAGGACGGCCGTCGCGGGGTGCTGCAGGACACCTCCGGCATCCAGCGCGGCTGACCGCCGCGGCCGTCGTACGGCCCCTCGCCCTTCCGGGCGGGGGGCCGTTGTCGTACAGTCGCAGCCCCGGCGATTACTGACGGTCCGTCAGAAAGGTGGGCGCCATGCGGCTCGGTCTCGCGCTCGGCTACTGGGGACGCGGTCCCCGCGCCGACCACCTGCCGCTGGCCCAGGAGGCCGAGCGGCTCGGCTACCACTCCGTGTGGACCGCCGAGTCGTGGGGGTCGGACGCCTTCACCCCCCTGACCTGGATCGCCGCGCACACGTCGACGATCAAGCTGGGGACGGCCGTTGCCCAGATGGCCGCCCGTCCGCCGACCACCACCGCCATGCACGCGCTCACCCTCGACCACCTCTCCGGCGGCCGCCTGATGCTCGGCCTCGGACTGTCCGGGCCGCAGGTGGTGGAGGGCTGGTACGGCAGGCCGTTCCCGAGGTCGCCGCTGACCGCGACCCGGGAGTACGTCGACGTCGTACGGCAGGTGCTGCGGCGCGCGGCGCCGGTCGCGCTCGACGGCCGGTTCCACGCCCTCCCCTACCGGGGCGACGACGGCACCGGGCTCGGGAAGCCGCTGAAGCCCATCACCCACCCCCTGCGGTCCGGCCTGCCCGTGCTGCTGGGCGCGGAGGGCCCGAAGAACGTCGCGCAGACGCTGCGGATCGCCGACGGCTGGCTGCCGCTGTACTGGTCGCCGGCCCGGCCGGAGGCGTACGGGCCCGCCCTGGAGAAGGTGCGTCCCGGATTCCTCGTCGCCCCGCTGGTCCAGGTCCGGGTCTGCGACGACGTGGCGGAGGGCCTCGCGCCGGTCAAGGCCATGCTCGGCTTCTACATCGGCGGCATGGGCCACGCCGCCCGCAACTTCCACGCCGACCTGATGGCCCGCATGGGGTACGAGGAGCAGGCGCGCCGGATCCAGCGGCTGTTCCTGGACGGCAGGCGGGAGGAGGCCGTGCGCGCGGTGCCGGACGCCTTCGCCGACGAGATCTCCCTGGTCGGGCCGCCGGAACGGATCGCCGAGCGGCTTCAGTCGTGGCGCGCGGGCCCGGTGACGGACCTGCTGGCGCTGGTCCCGGACCGGCGGACGCTGCGGGTGCTGGCGGAGCTCAACTCCTAGCCGCTCAGCGGAAGATCGCGACCGGGTCCAGGGTCAGTTCGCGGGCCTGCCGGTTCCAGCTGCGCACCTTGCCCAGGCAGCGGGCCTGGAACTCGATGCCGTCGGAGTACTCCTCGTCCCGGAACTGCTCGCGCACGTCCCGCACCGCGCAGGTCATCCGGATGTGCGCGGGCTGCGGGTCGTCGCCGTAGCCGGCGCGCAGCACGATGTCGCCGCCGTCGGGCCGGCTCGCGGTGAACCGGGCGGTCACCCACACGAACTCCGACATCACCTCGCTCAGCGCCATGTCCTCACGGCGCCGCTGGCGCAGTCTCGCGGCGACCGCGCGGTTGGGCTGCAGCACGCCCGTGGTGAGGTCGGCGTCGACCAGCACCTTGCCGTTGGCCGGGGCCCGGCCCCGGTGCCGGCGGAGACGTTGTTGCGGTCGGCGACCTCCTGCAGCAGGGACAGCGGCCCGGCCGCCGCCACCAGCAGCGCGGCCCACAGGCGGTGCGGTAACCGGCCTCTGGTTCTTCGGCGTACGGTGAGCCGTGGCTCGTCGACGGTGACGGATCTGGCGTCGGACACCTGCGCTCCTGCCTTCCGGGGGCACGATCGTCGGGGACGACGTCGAACGCCCGGCGCCGGAACGGTCAGCTCCACGTGTACGGCGGTGACATGGCCGCCGTACGAACGATACGCACAGGGGAACGAGCGGGGAACACCCAGGGGAACGCGCGGCAGCGGTCCGGGTTTGGTCCGCGCTCCGGCGGCAATCCGAGGGTTATGTCCCCTCGATATCGCAACGGTTCGAATTCGGCCGGGACGGTCATCGCGATCGTCGCCGACGTCATGGCCGGCATCCTGGGCCTGTGGATCCTGATGTACCTGCTGGACGCCAACCGGGCCAACGACTTCGTGCAGTTCGTGCACGACGCCGCCCGCTGGCTGGCGGGCTGGTCGTACGACCTGTTCACGTTCGACGCGGCGTGGGCACGGGTGGTGGCCGGCTACGGCCTGGCCGCGGTCGTCTACCTGTTCGTGGGCCACGCCATCGCCAACCGCGCCCAGCGGCACTGACCGCGCCGGGGTACTGACCCCGCCCGGCGGCACCCACGGCCGCCCGGTGACACCGACGGCCCGGCGGCACCGACGGCCGGGCGGCGTCACCGACAACCGGGCGGCGGCGGTCTCAGTCGCAGCAGTCGGGGTCCAGGCCGGACGGCAGGAGGTCGCCGCCGAAGACCGTGCAGGTCGCCTCGTGGCCGCCCAGGGCGGCGACCGCGAGGAGCAGTGAACCCGCGGTCCAGGTGGTCAGCTCCTGGGGCCAGATCACCTCGTCCTCGAAGACGTACCCCGTCCAGTACAGGCCGCTGTCCGCGTCCCGCAGGTGCTGGATCGCCTGCAGCACCTCCAGCGCCCGGTCGGACTCGCCCATCGCCCAGAGCGCCAGGGCGAGTTCGGCCGACTCACCGCCGGTCACCCAGGGGTTGGGGACCACGCAGCGCACCCCGAGGCCGGGGACCACGAAACGGTCCCAGCCCTCCTCGATACGGGACTTGGCCTCCGCGCCGGTCAACGCGCCGCCCAGCACCGGGTAGTACCAGTCCATCGAGTAGCGGTCCTTGTCCAGGAACCGCTCCGGGTGACGGCGGATCGCGTGACGCAGCGCGCCGACCGCCAACTCCCAGTCGGGCTGCGCCTCTTCACGCTGCTCCGCGATGGCCAGGGCGCAGCGCAGGGCGTGGTGGACGGAGGAGCACCCGGTCAGCAGGGCGTCCGTGACGGCCGTGCCGTCGTCCTCGCGCTTCCAGCCGATCTGGCCGCCGGGCTGCTGCAGCCGGAGCACGTACTCGATCGCCGCGTACACGTGCGGCCACATGCGGTCCAGGAAGGTGTCGTCGCCGGTCGACAGGTAGTGGTGCCACACGCCGACGGCGATGTAGGCGACGAAGTTGGTCTCCCGGCCGCGGTCGGTGACGTCGGCGAAGTCGCCGTCCGCGTAGGCCGCGTACCAGGAGCCGTCCTCGTTCTGGTGCCGGGCGAGCCAGTCGTAGGCCCGCTCGGCGGCCTCGTGCTCGCCCGCCGCGTCCAGCGCCATCGCGGCCTCGGTGTGGTCCCACGGGTCGAGGTGGTGTCCCCTGAACCACGGGATCGCCCCGTCCTCCCGCTGCTCGGCGAGGATGCCGCGGACGGTCGCGGCGGCCTGCTCGGCGGTGAGGACCCCGGGCAGGACGAGGTGTTCCGTCCGGGGTGTGGTCACTTGGCGTCCACCCGCGGCAGGTGGGGCTTGGTCGCGTACGCCACGAAGCTCTTGCCGATCAGCGGGTTCAGCGCCTGCTCGGCGACCCGGGTGGCCAGCGGCTTCTTCATGATGTCCCAGACCAGCAGCTTGTGATACGCCCGCACCGGCAGCACCTTGTCGTTGTCGACGCCGAACGCGCACTTCAGCCACCAGTACGGCGAGTGCAGCGCGTGCGCGTGGTGCGTGCCGTACGGCTTCAGGCCGGCCTCGCGGATCTTCGCGAGCAGCTCGTCGGCCTTGTAGATGCGGATGTGGCCGCCCTCGACCTCGTGGTAGGCGTCCGACAGCGTCCAGCAGACCTTCTCGGGGCCGTAGCGCGGCACGGTGATCGCGATGCGGCCGCCGGGCTTGAGCACCCGCACCATCTCGGCGAGCACGCCCTTGTCGTCCGGGATGTGCTCCATCACCTCGGAGATGATCACGACGTCGAAGGACTCGTCGGGGAAGGGCAGCGCCAGGGCGTCGCCCTCCATGGCGGTCGCGGTGGCGCCCTCGGGGGCCTCGCCGGCCTCCTTCATCGCGGCGAACCACTTCGCGACCTCGCGGATCTCCTCGCCGTTCTGGTCGAGCGCCACGACCTGCGCGCCGCGCCGGTAGCACTCGAACGCGTGCCGGCCGGCACCGCAGCCGAGGTCCAGGACGCGGTCGCCCGGGGCGAGCGGGAACCGGGAGAAGTCGACGGTCAGCACGTGGCCCTGCTTTCGCGGTTGGTATCGACGTCGGTCAGGTAGGCGGCGGCCTCCGCCCGAGTGGCCGCTTCCGCTTCCACCTGGGCGGCCGGTTCGGCGTGCGGACGAGCGGCGGCCGCGGGGTTCGGCCGTGCGGCGGCTTCGACGTTCGGCCGTGCGCCCGTTTCCGTTTCCGTTTCCGGCCGGGCGGCCGCTTCCCCGGCTTCCGCCCGGGCGGCGGTGGCCACCGCGCCCGCTCGGCCGCTCGCCTTCACGGCCGCGGAGCGGCCGGAGGCGGTGCCGGAGGTGGCGGTGGCGGGACCGGAGGTGGCGGTGGGGGGAGTCGCGGAGCGGGCGATCGCCTCGCGGTAGCGGGCCACGGTGCCCTCGGCGGCCCGGGCCCAGGTGAAGCGCCGCAGCACCCGCTCGCGTCCGGCGCGGCCCAGCCGCGCCTGCAGCTCCGGGTCGCCGAGCAGCCGGCTCAGTCCGGCCGCCAGCGCCCCGGAGTCGCCGGGCGGCACGGCCAGGCAGGTCTCGCCGTCCCGGCCGGCCACCTCCGGGATCGCCCCGCCGGTCGTCGCGACCAGCGGCGTCCCCGTGGCCATGGCCTCCGCCGCCGGCAGCGAGAAGCCCTCGTACAGGGACGGCACGCAGGCGGCCTCGGCCGAGCGCACCAGGTCGACCAGTTCGGCGTCCGAGATGCCCTTGACGAACTCGACGGCGCCCTCCAGGCCGTAGCGCTCGACCGCCTGCGCGACCGGCCCCTCCGCGGGTCGCTTGCCGACGACGACGAGGTGGGCCGCCGGGTGCTCGGTGCGCACCTTGGCGAGCGCCTCGACCAGGAAGACCAGGCCCTTGAGCGGCACGTCCGCACTGGACGTCGTCACGATCCGGCCCGGCACGACGGGCACCGCCGGGTCGGGCGAGAACAGGTCGGTGTCGGCGCCGATGTGGACGACGTGGATGCGGTCGTCGCGCACGCCGAGGTGGTCGACGATCTCCTGGCGCGAGGTGCCGGAGACGGTGAGCACGGACGGCAGCCGGCGCGCGACGCGCTTCTGCATGCGGGTGAAGGCGTACCAGCGGCGCACGGAGTACCTGCGCTGCCATCCCTCCGCCGCGTCCAGCTCCAACTGCCGGTCGACGGTGATGGGATGGTGGATCGTGGTGACCAGGGGCGCGCCGATGTCCCCCAACAGGCCGTAGCCGAGTGTCTGGTTGTCGTGCACGATGTCGAACTCGCCGCGGCGGGAGCGCAGATGGCGGCGGGCACGCAGGGAGAAGGTCAGCGGCTCGGGGAAGCCGCCGGTCCACATGGTGCCGACCTCCAGCGCGTCGATCCAGTCGCGGTACTCGTCGCGCTTCGGGGTGCGGAAGGGGTCCGGCTGGCGGTAGAGGTCGAGGCTCGGCAGTTCGGTCAGGGACAGCCGGCCGTCGTAGTCCTCGGCCTCGTCCAGAACGGGGTACGGTTGCGAGCCGATGACCTCGACCCGGTGCCCGAGGCGGGCCAGTTCGCGCGACAGGTGCCGTACGTAGACGCCCTGGCCGCCGCAGAACGGGTTCCCTTTGTAGGTGAGGAGCGCGATGTCGAGCGGTCGCTCGCCGTCTGCGGCACGGTCCCCGAGAGGGCCCGCCTGACTGGCCTCAGCGGTCACTCTGGGCCCCCTTCTGGCTGCACTGTCCCGCGAGATTACGCCGGGACGCTAATCTAGAACAAGTTACAGACTTGATCGTCCAGGAGGCTCTGAATCTACCGGCAGGTAGGGGTGCTGTGACCAGTGGATCAGGTGATTCGCGCCACGGCCGACGCCCTGTCATGCTCGGTCCGATCACCTGCCCTCACCGAATGTCACGGAACGGTGCCCATGCCCGCGGAAGCCAAGGTGTCCAAGGTGTCCAAGGCGGAGACCAGTGCCGCGCGGCCGGCCTCCGCGCCGCTCACCGAGCGCCAGGAGGCCCGGCGCCGCCGCATCCTGCACGCGAGCGCCCAACTGGCCAGCCGGGGCGGTTTCGACGCGGTGCAGATGCGGGAGGTCGCGGAGTGCTCGCAGGTGGCGCTGGGCACCCTCTACCGGTACTTCCCGTCCAAGGTGCACCTGCTGGTCGCCACGATGCAGGACCAGTTGGAGCACATGCACGGCACGCTGCGCAAGAAGCCGCCGCAGGGCGAGACGGCGGCGGAGCGGGTGGCGGAGACCCTGATGCGGGCCTTCCGCGCGCTCCAGCGTGAGCCGCACCTGGCCGACGCGATGGTCCGCGCGCTCACCTTCGCCGACCGCAGCGTCTCGCCGGAGGTCGACCAGGTCTCCCGCCAGACGACGGTGATCATCCTGGACGCGATGGGTCTGGACAGCCCGACCCCCGAGCAGCTCTCCGCGGTCCGGGTCATCGAGCACACCTGGCACTCGGCCCTGATCACCTGGCTCTCGGGCCGCGCCTCCATCGCCCAGGTGAAGATCGACATCGAGACGGTGTGCCGCCTGATCGACCTGCCGGAGACCGGCCCGGAGAGCTAGTGCTGTGACCGCATAATTTCGCCGGGTTGGTGGTCGGAGCGGTTGGATGTTGCGTGACGTCCGATCCGACCGCTGGAGGCGTGGTGGCCGAGCCCGTCCGTGTGCGCAGACTGACCGACCAGGAGGGGCAGAAGCCGCAGCAGATCGTGCGCCGCGGCAGCACCAACTCGGTGCGTTACCGGCGCGCGATGATGCTGCTGGCGTCGAGCCGGCGGGAACCGGGTACCGGTGATCGCGAAGCTGGTGCAGGCCGACGAGGACACCGTCCGCGACGTGATCCACCGGTTCAACGAGATCGGCCTGGCCTGCCTGGACCCTCGGTGGGCGGGAGGCCGTCCCCGCCTGCTCAGTCCTGACGACGAGGACTTCGTCGTCCAGACGGCCACCACCCGCCCGACCAAGCCAGGCCAGCCCTTCACCCGCTGGTCGCTGCGCAAACTCGCCGCCTGCCTGCGGAAAGTCCACGGCCGGGTGATCCTCATCGGCCGCGAGGCGTTGCGCGGCCTGCTCGCCCGCCGCGGCATCACCTTTCAGCGCACCAAGACGTGGAAGGAGTCCCCGACCCGAACCGCGAGGAGAAGCTGGACCGGATCGAGGAGGTCCTGGACCGCTTCCCGGACCGGGTGTTCGCCTTTGACGAGTTCGGACCGCTCGGGATCCGTCCCACCGCAGGCTCGGGCTGGGCCCGGAAGAAACACCCCGACCGGGTACCGGCCAGCTACCACCGCACCCACGGGGTGCGCTACTTCCATGGCTGCTACTCGGTGGGCGACGACCGGCTGTGGGGTGTCAACCGCCGCAGGAAGGGTGCCGCGAACACGCCGGCCGCGCTGAAGTCGATCCGCGCCGCCCGGCCCGACGGCGCACCGATCTACGTGATCACGGACAACCTGTTTGCCCATAAGGGCGCGGACATCCGGCGCTGGGCGACAAAGCACAAGGTCGAGTTGTGCTTCACCCCGACCTACGCCTCCTGGGCGAACCCCATCGAGGCCCACTTCGGACCGCTGAGGCAGTTCACCATCGCCAACTCGAACTATCCCAACCCCACTGTGCAGACCCGGGCCCTGCACGCCTACCTGCGCTGGCGCAATGCCAACGCCCGCCACCGCGACGTCCTGGCCGCCGAACGCAAGGAACGCGTGCGCATCCGCAGCGAGAACTCAGGTGGGTCCTCACGTCACCTTCGCCAGAACAGGTGGTGCGTCACGCCGCTCGGGCTGGGTACGACCTCCAGGTGGAAGCGGTCGAGCAGTTCATCGGGGGACTCCCAGAGCCGCAGTCCGGATCCGAGCTTCACCGGCGCTACCGCCACGTGCATGGTGTCGACGAGGCCGGCGTCGAGGAACTGCCGGACGGTGGTGACCCCGCCGCCGAGTCGGACGTCCTTGCCCTGTGCCGCTTCCCGCGCCCGTTGCAGGACCGTGGCCGGGTCGCCGTCGACGAAGTGGAACGTGGTGTCGGAGAGCGTGAACGACGGACGCTCGTGGTGCGTCATGACGAACACCGGTGTGTGGAAAGGGGGTTCCTCACCCCACCAGCCGCGCCACTCGTGGTCCTGCCAGGGCCCGCGTTGGGGCCCGAACTTGTTGCGGCCCATGATCTCGGCACCGATGTTGCGCGTGAAGTCTCGCGTGAAGTAGTCGTCGAGGCCCCGGCTCCCTCCGGGATCCGTGCGCATGGGCCAGCTCGCCGTGGCTCCGGCCCAGGCGAACAGCCTCTCGGGATGGTCGTGGCCGAACGGCCGCTCGAGACTCTGGTGCTCACCAGCACCGATTCCATCACTCGAGACGTTGAAGTTCATGACTCTCAGCAGTTGATCCACGTGTGTCCTCGTCAGGTCCTGTCGCGTCGTCGCGCGGCGAGGCGCCGCACATCATGACGTCGAACGGGACGTGGCCGGATCGACAGCGGCCCGCAACTTTTTTCCAAGGCGTGTCAGGAAGCGGCCCATGCGTCGCACCGGACGTCACCGCCCATCCAATCGCTCCCATACCAACCCGGTGAACGTACGCGGTCAGAGCACTAGCGGCGCCGTCCCGGGCACGCGCCCACCGCCCCTGACCGCTCGCCGGCCCGCACCGGCGCGCGCGGCACCGCATCGGATCCGTCCGGCGCCCGCCCCGCCGCCCCGCCGCGCCCGCCCCGCCGTCCCCGCTCCTCACTCCTCCGGCGGGAACACCGGCTCGCCGCTGCCCAGCAGGGTGATCACGATCGCCTCCACCGGGCAGTTCTCCGCCGCCGCCAGTACCCGCTCGTCGGCGTCGGCGTCCGGCTCGACGGGGTGGGACTGGCGGCCCGCGTCGAGGCGGAAGCCGTCAGGGGCCTGGTGGACGCACTGGGCGGAGCCGATGCACAGGGAGCGGTCGACGTCGACGTGCCAGCGGTCACCCATCCCCGCTCACGCCTCCCAGCCGGCCGGCAGGTGGATCATCTTGTGCTCGAGGTATTCGCCGTAGCCCTCGGGCCCGAACTCCCGCCCCAGACCGGAGTTCTTGTAGCCGCCGAACGGGCCGAGCATGTCCAGGCTGAAGGTGTTGACGGAGTAGGTGCCGGTACGGACCCGCCGCGCGACCTCGATGCCGTGGGCCACGTCCGCCGTCCAGACGCTGCCGGACAGCCCGTAGTCCGAGTCGTTCGCGATCTTCAGGGCCTCGGCCTCGTCGCCGTACGGCAGCAGGCAGATGACCGGACCGAAGATCTCCTCGCGGGCGATCCGCATGGAGTTGTCGACGTCGCCGAACAGCGTCGGCTCGACGTACCAGCCGCGGTCCAGGCCCGCCGGGCGGCCGCCGCCGGTGAGGATCTTGGCGCCCTCCTCCTGGCCGATGCGGATGTAGTCGAGGTTGCGCTGCTGCTGGCGCCGGGCCACCAGCGGGCCGACCTGGGTCGCCGGGTCCAGCGGGTCGCCGACCACCAGCGCGCTCGCGGCGGCGGCGAAGGCGTCGGCGAACTCGTCGTAGCGGGAGCGGGGCACCAGGATGCGGGTCTGGGCCACGCACGCCTGGCCGTTGTTCATCCAGGCCGCCGGGACGATGCCCGCGACGGACGTCTCCAGGTCCGCGTCCGGCAGGACGACCGCCGCCGACTTGCCGCCCAGCTCCAGGGTCACCCGGGTCAGGTTGCGGGAGGCCACCTCCATCACCCGCTTGCCCGCCGCGACCGAGCCGGTGAAGGACACCTTGTCGACGCCCGGGTGGCCGACCAGGTACTCGCTGACCTCGCGGTCGGCGGGCAGGACGGACAGGACGCCCTCGGGCAGCCCGGCCTCGCGGGCGATCCCGGCGAGGATGTAGGCGTCCAGCGGCGACTCCGGCGACGGTTTGAGGATCACCGTGCAGCCGGTGAGCAGGGCCGGCGCGAGCTTGGCGGCGGCCACGAACTGCGGAACGTTCCACGGCACCACGGCCGCCACCACCCCGACCGGCTCGCGGCGCACCAGGATCCTGCCGAGCACGCCGTCGCGTGTCTCCTCGTACCGGAAGTCCCGGGCGACCTTGATCGCCGCGTCCCACACCATCATCGCGCCGAGCGCCTGCGCGAGGACGCTCCAGGAGTACGGCGAGCCGTTCTCGGACGAGATCACGCGGGCGATCTCCTCGTGCCGTGCCGCGATCCCGTCCTTGATGCGGGTGACCACCGCGATCCGCTCGTCGAGGGTCGTCCGCGGCCAGGGGCCATCGTCGAACGCCGTCCGCGCCACCGCGACCGCCCGGTCCACGTCCGCCGCCGAGGCGTGCGGCACCCGCCCGAGGACCTGCTCCGTGTGCGGCGAGATCACCTCGATGACGTCCTCGCCCAGGGGATCGGTCAACTCCCCGCCGATGAACAGCTGTCCGTGTTCCACGAGCTCGGTCATGACCGACTGCCTCCTACGGGGTCGGGCCGGTACCGTTTCTGACGCATAATCAGGAACCGCTCCAGGAACTGATACCAGTTCTAGTTATAGTGGGCAATGGCTTCGCAGCGGGGTCAGTCGACGAGCGACCAGGACGGGGCGGCCCATGGCGCAGGTGCACGACCACGGCGGTGGCGTACGGTCCGTCGAGGTCCCCATCCCGGACAATCCCCTCGGACACACGCTCGTGCACGTCGTCGACACCGACCGCGGCCCGGTGCTGATCGACACCGGCTGGGACGACCCCGGCTCCTGGGACGCCCTCGCCGAGGGCCTGACCGCGTGCGGCACGGCCGTCGGCGAGATCCACGGGGTGGTCATCACCCACCACCACCCCGACCACCACGGCCTGTCGGGCAGGGTGCGGGAGGCGTCCGGCGCGTGGATCGCCATGCACGCCGCGGACACCGCCGTCGTGCGGCGCACCCGGGACACTCGTCCGGGCCGCTGGTTCGCCTACATGGCGGCCAAGCTCACCGCCGCCGGCGCCCCCGAGGAGCACGTCGCGCCGCTGCGCGCCGCAGTCCCCCGCACCGCCCTCCCGGGCTTCTCCCCCGCCCTGCCGGACCGCGAGATCGTCCCCGGCGAGCTACTCGACCTGCCCGGCCGCCGGCTGCGCGCGATCTGGACGCCGGGGCACACCCCCGGCCACGTCTGCCTGCACCTGGAGGAGGAGCACCCGGCCCGACTGCCGGGCCGCGGCCGCCTGTTCTCCGGCGACCACCTGCTCCCGGAGATCACCCCGCACATCGGCCTGTACGAGGATCCCGAGGACACCACAGTCACCGATCCCCTCGGCGACTACCTCGACTCCCTCGAACGCGTCGGCCGGCTCGCCCCCGCCGAGGTGCTCCCGGCCCACCAGCACGCCTTCACCGACGCCCCCGCCCGCGTACGGGAGTTGCTGGCGCACCACGAGACACGGCTCGCCGGTCTGCGCGCCCTGCTCGCCGAACCGCTCACGCCCTGGCAGCTCGCCGAGCGCATGGAGTGGAACCGGCCCTGGGACGAGATTCCCCACGCATCGAGGAACATCGCGGTCTCGGAGGCCGAGGCCCACCTGCGGCGGCTGGTGAAGCTGGGCCGGGCGGAGGCGGTGGCGGGGAGCGACCCGGTGGCGTACGTGGCCGTGGGGCACGTATGAACACGTACTCGTGGCCCCATGGAGAGACTGGGCCGGGGTGACGGGGGCCACTCACAGCCGCCGCTCAGGGCGTTCCTACGGGCCGGTACAGTAGCCGGGTCGTCATCACACCCGTACGGGGGGAAGCCGGTGCAATTCCGGCGCTGACCCGCAACCGTGAACCGCCCGCCGAGGGCGGCCAGCCGGACTGCCCCGTACGGTCGTGACCGGCTCAGGTGCGTCGGCGGTCCGCCGGCGTACGGCACCGTCGAGGCATACGGAGCCGAGCCGCCCGGGGTGTCCCGTGCTGCCCGCTCCCATAGGGGAAGGCACCCGCCGAGCATGAACGTCGTCCGCCGCACCGCCGCGGCCCTGGCAGCCACCGCCGTGATCGGCACGGCCGCGCCCGCCGTCGCAGCGACCTCGTCGCCGTCCCCGTCGGCGGCGATACCCGACGGCCTGTACGGCTCCTCGGACCCGAAGTACGACGGCGTCTGGCGCCAGTCGCTGGCGCTGCTCGCGCAGGACACCGTGGGCGTGCGCCCGGCGGCGAAGGCGGTGGACTGGCTGGTCGGCCAGCAGTGCGCGAACGGCGCCTACGCACCGTTCCGCGCGGATGCCACCAAGGCCTGCGACGCCAAGGTCGTGGTCGACACGAACAGCACGGCCGCCGCCGTCCAGGCCCTCGCCGCCCTCGGCGGCCACGACGCCGCCACCGGCAAGGCGGTCGCCTGGCTGAAGTCCGCGCAGAACAAGGACGGCGGCTGGGGCTACGCACCGGGCGGGGCGAGCGACGCCAACTCGACGTCCGTCGTCATCGGCGCCCTCGCCGCCGTGGGTGAGCAGCCCGCGCGGGTGACCAAGGGCGGCAAGTCCCCCTACGACGCCCTGCTGAAGCTCGCCCTCCCGTGCGACGCGAAGGACGCGGGCGCCTTCGCCTACCAGCCGGACAAGAAGGGCACGCTCGCCGCCAACGCGGACGCGACGGCCGCGGCCGTGGTCGGCGCCCTCGGCAAGGGCCTGACCGGGGCCGCCGCGAAGCCGACGGGCACCGCCCCGGCCTGCGCGGACGCGAGCGATCCCGGGCAGGCCGCGCGCAACGGCGCCGCGTACCTCATCAAGACGCTGGCCAAGGGCCACCACCTGACCTCGGCCATGCCCGGCGCCAAGCCCCAGCCCGACTACGGCAACACCGCCGACGCCGTCCTCGCCCTCGCCACCGCGGGCCAGGGCGACAAGGCGGCCGGCGCCGTGCGCTGGCTGGAGGCGAACTCGGCGCAGTGGGCGCGGGCGAGCGGACCGGCCGCCTACGCGGAGCTGATCCTGGCCGCGAACGCGGCATCCGGCGACGTCCGCGACTTCGGCGGCCAGGACCTGGTCGGGCTCCTGAACGCCACCGGCCCCACGCCGGCGTCCGTCCCGGCCTCCGCCAAGGCCCAGCCGGCCAAGGCCGACTCCGCCGAGGCCGGCAAGAAGGACGACTCCGGCTTCGGCGTCTGGTGGATCGTCGGCGTGTTCCTCGTCGCCGGCATCGGCATCGGCTTCCTGCTCAGCGGCCGCGGCAAGAGGCAGCAGCCGTGACACGCCGTCTCGCCGTCCTGCTGACCACCGTGCTGCTCGCCCTGGCCGCCACCGGCCAGGCCCGGGCCACCGGCTACCGCTACTGGTCCTTCTGGGAGTCGGAGTCCGGCCGGTGGACCTACGCCACCCAGGGCCCCGCCACCACCCGCCCCTCCGACGGCGACGTCCAGGGCTTCCGCTTCTCGGTGAGCGAGGACTCGGGCGACGCGGCGAAGCCGCGCGGGACCACCTCCTTCTCGACGATCTGCGCGCGGACTCCGGCACGGGAGGGCGAGAAGCGGGTGGCTCTCGTCCTCGACTTCGGCACGGCCGCCGACGCCCCGTCCGGCGAGACGCCGCCGGCCGGCCGTACCGCCTGCGCGCGGGTGCCGGCCGACGCCACCACGGCGGACGCCCTGGCCTCGGTGGCGAAGCCGCTGCGCTACGACACCAACGCCCTGCTGTGCGCGATCGCCGGGTATCCGCACAAGGGGTGCGGGGAACAGATCGCCGGCGCGAAGAAGCCGGCGGCGGGCACGGCGGCGGACAAGACGGGCGAGAACGACGGCACGGACGGCGGCGGCCCGTCGGTGGGGCTGTTCGCCGGTGCCGGAGCGGTCGTGCTGCTGGGCGCGGCGGCGGTGTGGCAGACCCGGCGACGCGGGCATGGCGGGTAAGCCCTCGCTGCACCCGGGCGCCTGGTGGCTGTGGTCGCTCGGTCTGGGCACCGCGGCCACCCGCACCACCAACCCCCTGCTGCTCGGCCTCCTCGTCGCGACGTCCGCCTACGTCGTCGCCGTCTGCCGCACCGAGGCACCCTGGGCACGCTCCTACTCCGCGTTCGTCAAGCTGGCGCTCGCCGTCCTCGGCGTCCGCCTCTTCTTCGCCGTCGCCCTCGGCTCCCCGGTCCCCGGCACGCACGTGATCGTCGCCCTCCCCGAAGTCCCCCTGCCGCACTGGGCGCAGGGCGTCCGGCTGGGCGGCGAGGTCACCGCCGAGTCACTCGTCTTCGCCTGCTACGACGGCCTGAAACTGGCCGCGCTGCTGATCTGCGTGGGCGCCGCGAACGCCCTCGCCAACCCGTCCCGCCTGCTGAAGTCCCTCCCGGGCGCCCTGTACGAGACGGGCGTCGCGGTGGTCGTCGCCCTGACCTTCGCGCCGAACCTCATCGCCGACGTCCAGCGCCTGCGCGCCGCCCGCCGGCTGCGCGGCCGTCCCGACAG
Source organism: Streptomyces sp. NPDC031340 (assembly GCF_055569945.1). Lineage (NCBI taxonomy): Bacteria > Bacillati > Actinomycetota > Actinomycetes > Kitasatosporales > Streptomycetaceae > Streptomyces > Streptomyces sp. NPDC031340. The sequence continues at coordinate 32,434 of NZ_JBVIIE010000045.1, read as the reverse complement.
CGGCGTCCGCGGCCTGCTGCACGTCGGACTGCCCGTGCTGGAGGGCGCGTTGGAGCGGTCCGTCGCGCTCGCCGCCGCGATGGACGCCCGCGGCTACGGCCGCACCGCCGAGGTCCCGCCCGCCGTGCGCCGCACCACCGCCGCCCTCACCCTCGGCGGCCTGCTCGGCGTCTGCGCCGGAACATACGGGCTGCTGACCGCCGCGGGCGGCGCCTACGGGCTGCCGCTGCTGCTCGCCGGGACCGCCGCGGCCCTGGCCGGGCTGCGGCTGGGCGGCCGCCGCAGCCCGCGCACCCGGTACCGTCCGGACCGGTGGGACGTCCGCGCCTGGCTGGTCGCGGGCTCCGGGGCCGCGGTGGCCGCGCTGCTCACCCTCGCCGCCGCCGGCGACCCGGAGGCGCTGCACCCCGGCGTCGTCCCGCTGGTCGCCCCCGCCCTGCCGCTGTGGCCCGCGGCGGCCGTACTGCTCGGCCTGCTGCCGTCGTTCGTCGCCCCCAGGGAGCCGTCGTCCCCGCGGGGTCGCCGTGATCAAGGAGCCGTCGTGACCGAGGAGTCGCCGTGATCGAGGAGTCGCCGTGATCGAGGAGTCGCCGTGATCCGCTTCGAGGATGTCTCCGTGACGTACGACGGCGCGTCCGAACCGACCGTCCGCGGCGTGGACTTCGAGGTCCCGGAGGGCGAACTGGTGCTGCTGGTGGGCCCGTCGGGGGTCGGCAAGTCCACGGTCCTCGGCACGGTCAGCGGCCTGGTGCCGCACTTCACGGGCGGCACGCTGCGCGGCCGCGTCACGGTCGCGGGCCGCGACACCCGCACGCACAAGCCGCGCGAACTCGCGGACGTGGTGGGCACGGTGGGGCAGGATCCGCTCTCGCACTTCGTCACCGACACCGTCGAGGACGAACTCGCCTACGGCATGGAGTCGTTGGGCCTGCCGCCGGCGGTGATGCGGCGCCGCGTGGAGGAGACCCTCGACCTGCTCGGGCTGGCCGGCCTCCGCGACCGCCCGATCGCCACCCTCTCCGGCGGCCAGCAGCAGCGCGTCGCCATCGGCTCGGTCCTCACCCCGCACCCCAGGGTGCTGGTCCTCGACGAACCGACCTCGGCCCTCGACCCGGCGGCCGCGGAAGAGGTCCTCGCGGTCCTGCAACGCCTCGTCCACGACCTCGGCACGACGGTCCTGATGGCGGAACACCGCCTGGAACGCGTCATCCAGTACGCCGACCAGGTCGCCCTGCTCCCCGCCCCCGGAGCGCCCCCGGTGCTCGGCGACCCGGCCGGAGTGATGGCCGTGTCGCCGGTGTGTCCGCCGGTCGTGGAGCTGGGACGCCTGGCCGGCTGGTCCCCGCTGCCGCTGACGGTGCGGGACGCGCGGCGCCGGGCCGGTGACCTCCGGGAGCGGCTGTCCCGACGGGCGCGGCCCGGGGTCACCCCGCAGGCGCCGGCGAGCGTGCCGCCCCCTCGCCCGGCCCCCGCCGGCCGGTGGCGGCCGGCCTTCCGCAGGCACCGCGCCCCCGCTGTCACGGCGCTCACCGCGCCCACCGTCGCCGAAGTCCGCTCCCTCTCGGTCCGCCGGGCCCGGGTGGACGCCCTTCGCCGGATCGACCTCACCGTCGCCCCCGGCGAGACCATCGCCCTGATGGGCCGCAACGGCGCGGGCAAGTCCACCCTCCTCGGCGCCCTCGTCGGCCTCGTCGCCCCGACCACCGGCTCGGTGCTGACCGGCGGCGTGCCCCCGCACCGCACGCCCCCCGCCGACCTCGTGCGCCGGGTCGGCCTGGTCCCCCAGGAACCCCGTGACCTGCTGTACGCCGACACGGTCGGGGCCGAGTGCGCCGCCGCCGACCGGGACGCCCACGCCGACCCCGGCACCTGCCGCGCCCTGGTCTCCGAGCTGCTCCCCGGCATATCCGACGACACCCACCCGCGCGACCTGTCGGAGGGCCAGCGCCTCACGCTCGCGCTCGCCGTCGTGCTGACCGCGCGCCCGCCCCTGCTGCTGCTCGACGAGCCGACCCGGGGCCTGGACTACGCGGCCAAGGCCCGCCTCGTCACCCTGCTCCGCGCCCTGGCCGCCGAGGGCCACGCGATCGTCCTCGCCACGCACGACGTCGAACTCGCAGCCGAGCTCGCCCACCGGGTGGTCCTGCTCGCCGAGGGCGAGGTGATCGCGGACGGTCCGACCGCGGAGGTCGTCGTCTCCTCCCCCTCCTTCGCCCCGCAGGTCACCAAGATCCTCGCCCCGCAGGAGTGGCTGACGGTCGCCCAGGTGCGGGAGGCGCTGGAGACAGTGGAGGCGCTGGGATGACCGCACAGGCCAGAGCGGTCCGCCTGGGCCCCCGTTCCGTCGCCGCCCTCGTCCTGGTCGGCGCCGTGGGGGTGGCCGGCTTCGGCTGGCCGTTCCTCGCCCCGCCCGACTCGCAGCTCGGCGCCCACGCCCAGGACGCCCCGTGGCTCTTCGCCGGGCTGCTGGTGCTGCTGGTCGCCGTCGTCGCCGCGACGATCGCCGAGTCGGGGCTCGGGCCGAAGGCCGTGGCCATGCTCGGGGTGCTCGCGGCGGCCGGCGCAGCACTGCGTCCGATCGGCGCCGGAACCGCCGGGATCGAGCCGATGTTCTTCCTGATGGTGCTCAGCGGCCGGGTGCTGGGCCCCGGGTTCGGCTTCACCCTCGGCTCGCTCACGATGTTCGCGTCGGCGCTGCTCACCGGCGGGGTGGGCCCGTGGATGCCGTTCCAGATGCTGGCGATGGGCTGGTTCACCATGGGGGCGGGCCTGCTGCCGGGTCCGGACCGGCTGCGCGGCCGGGGCGAGACCGCCCTCCTCGCCGCCTACGGCTTCCTCGCCGCGTTCGCCTACGGCACGATCATGAACCTCGCCGGCTGGCCCTTCATGGGCGCGCTCGCCTCGGGCATCGCCTTCGACCCGCACGCGGCCGTCCCCGCCAACCTGGCCCGCTTCGTCGCCTACTGTGCGGCCACGTCCCTGGGCTGGGACATGGGCCGGGCCGTGGTCACCGTGGTGCTGACGCTCACCCTGGGCCCGGCCGTGCTCAGGGCACTGCGCAGAGCCACTCGCCGGGCGGCGTTCGAGACCGCGGTCACCTTCGAGGCGCCCCCGAACGGTGAACGCAGATCAAGTGGGGCCTGCGGTACCTGAACTCCCGCTACGGCAGCCCCGCCCCCTCCCCCGCGCCCACGGTGGACCTGGATACACCGCGCCCCGGCCGGCCGGGGCCCCGGCCTCGGCGCCCCCGGGACGAGAGCGACCGGGTCGGGGACTACGCCTGCTGCGGGACACCGCCCTCCTTCGCCTTCGCCGCTCTGTGGGCTCTCCACTCCTTGCGGAACATGTGGGCGCGCAGCACGGCGATCGCCAGGAACAGCAGGCCGAAGCCGCCCCTGGCCAGGCCTCCCACCATGACGAACCAGTAGAGGGCCAGGCCTGCGAAGCCGAGGCAGACGGCGACCATGACGGGTTCGCGGATGTAGAAGGGCAGGACGCGGAGGATCACGTTGATCAGCACCGGCCAAGTTGATCAGTTCGCGTCAACCCCGGCAAGCGGTTATCACAGCCGCTGGAGGATCGTCCCGGTGGCCAGGCCGCCGCCGGCGCACATCGTCACCAGCGCGAACTCCTTGTCGGTGCGCTCCAGTTCATGGAGGGCGGTGGTGATCAGCCGTGCTCCGGTCGCGCCGACGGGGTGCCCGAGCGCGATCGCGCCGCCGTTGACGTTCACCTTCTGGAGGTCCTGTTCGAAGACCTGGGCCCAGCTCAGCACCACGGAGGCGAAGGCCTCGTTGATCTCGACGACGTCGATGTCCTTCAGCGACATGCCCGCCTTGCCGAGCACCGCGCGCGTCGCGTCGATGGGACCGTCGAGGTGGAAGTGCGGGTCGGCGCCCACGAGGGCCTGGGCCACGATCCGCGCCCGCGGCCGCAGCTTCAGCGCCCGGGCCATCCGTTTCGAGGCCCACATGATGGCCGCCGCGCCGTCGCTGATCTGCGACGAGTTGCCGGCCGTGTGGACGGCCGTGGGCATCACCGGCTTGAGGCGCGCCAGCACCTCGAGGGACGTGTCGCGCAGCCCCTCGTCGCGGTCGACGAGACGCCACATGCCCTGACCGGCCTGCTGCTCCTCCTCGGTGGTCGGGACCTGGACGGCGAACGTCTCCTTCTTGAACCGCTCCTCGGACCAGGCCACGGCGGCCCGCTCCTGCGAGATCAGACCGAGCGAGTCGACGTTCTCCCGGGTCAGGCCGCGCCGGCGGGCGATCCGCTCCGCCGCCTCGAACTGGTTCGGCAGGTCGACGTGCCACTCGTCGGGGAACGGCTTGCCCGGCCCGTGCTTCGAGCCCGAGCCCAGCGGCACCCGCGACATCGCCTCGACGCCGCACGAGATGCCGACGTCGATCACGCCCGTGGCGACCATGTTGGCCACCATGTGCGCCGCCTGCTGCGAGGACCCGCACTGGCAGTCGACCGTCGTCGCCGCGGTCTCGTAGGGCAGCCCCATGGCCAGCCACGCCGTGCGCGCGGGGTTCATGGACTGCTCGCCGGCGTGCGTGACGGTGCCGCCGACGATCTGCTCGACGCAGTCGGCGGGTATGCCGGTGCGGCCGAGGAGTTCACGGTAGGTCTCGCCCAGCAGGTAGGCGGGGTGCAGGTTGGCGAGCGCGCCGCCGCGCTTGCCGATGGGGGTGCGTACGGCTTCGACGATCACGGGTTCCGCGGCCATGGGGGGTTGATCCTCTCCTCCGGTCCGCGCGAGGGGGGCGTCCCGGCCCACCCGCCACGCAGAACTAGTACGCGTTCTAGTTCTAAGGGCAGTGTGCTGACGTCGCACGCGCCCCCGCAAGGGTCGTGCAGCGCCCGATGTCTTGATCTGCAGATCTGCACGGATCCCGCACGCAATTGACGGCGCCGCACCCCTTGCCAGTTGTAGAACCCGTTATTACCTTCACCGCAATTCCTGATGGTCCGTCAGATGGCTGGAGTGAGTTGCCGATGCCCTGTCCAGCGCTCCCCGACGGGTTCGACTTCACCGACCCCGATGTGCTGCACCAGCGCGTGCCCCTGCCGGAGTTCGCGGAACTGCGCCGGGCCGAACCGGTGCGCTGGATCCCGCAGCCGGGCAACGTGGCCGGCTTCCGGGACGAGGGCTACTGGGCCGTGACCCGGCACGCCGACGTCAAGTACGTCTCCACTCACCCGGAGTTGTTCTCCTCCACCCTCAACACGGCGATCATCCGCTTCAACGAGCACATCGAGCGCGACGCGATCGACGCCCAGCGGCTCATTCTGCTGAACATGGACCCCCCGGAACACACCAGGGTGCGCCAGATCGTGCAGCGCGTGTTCACCCCGCGCGCCATCCGCGCCCTCCAGGACCGGCTGCGCGCCCGCGCCGGCGCCATCGCACGCGCCGCCGAGGCCCGCCCGGGCCCGTTCGACTTCGTCACCGAGGTCGCCTGCGAGCTGCCCCTGCAGGCGATCGCCGAGCTCATCGGCATCCCGCAGGACGACCGGGCCAAGATCTTCGACTGGTCCAACAAGATGATCGCCTACGACGACCCCGAGTACGCCATCACCGAGGAGGTCGGCACCGAGTCGGCCACCGAGCTCATCGCCTACGCCATGAACATGGCCGCCGACCGCAAGCAGTGCCCGGCGAAGGACATCGTGACGACGCTGGTGGCGGCCGAGGACGAGGGCAGTCTCAGCTCCGACGAGTTCGGCTTCTTCGTGCTGATGCTGGCCGTGGCCGGAAACGAGACCACCCGCAACGCCATCACCCACGGCATGCACGCCTTCCTCACCCATCCGGACCAGTGGGAGCTGTACAAACGTGAGCGCCCGGCGACGGCGGCGGAGGAGATCGTCCGCTGGGCGACCCCGGTCAACGCCTTCCAGCGCACCGCCACCCAGGACACCGAACTCGGCGGCAAGCGGATCAGGAAGGGCGACCGGGTCGGCCTCTTCTACGCCTCCGCCAACCACGACCCCGACGTCTTCGACGACCCCGACGCCTTCGACATCACCCGCGACCCCAACCCGCACCTCGGCTTCGGCGGCGGCGGCCCGCACTTCTGCCTCGGCAAGTCCCTGGCCGTACTGGAGATCGACCTCATCTTCGACGCGATCGCCGGCGCCCTGCCGAACCTCACCCTGGCCGGCGAGCCGCGCCGGCTGCGCTCCTCCTGGATCAACGGCGTGAAGGAACTAGGCGTCCAAGCGGGCTGACCCGTCTCGGGCCGGCGGCATCCCGGCGCCGCCGGCCCGTCCGCGGGGGAGGCAGGAGCACACCTCGCCCCTACGCCCCGCCCCTGCCTCCCCCGGGGGCCACCGCCGTCAGCTGGGTGCGGGTTCCTTGGCCGGCACACGTTCCACGCCGGCCGCCGGGACCGCGGCCGACGCGGCGCGCGGCCCCTGCAGCAGGTACGTCAGCCCGAAGCCCGCACCCACGACCACCGCGCCGCCGACCGCGTCCAGCACCCAGTGGTTGCCGGTCGCCACGATCGCAGAGACGGTGAACAGCGGGTGCAGCAGGCCGAGCGCCTTCATCCACCACCGGGGAGCGATGACCGCGATGGCCAGTCCGCACCACAGCGACCAGCCGAAGTGCAGCGACGGCATCGCCGCGTACTGGTTGGTGAGGGCGGTCAGCGTGCCGTAGTCGGGTTTGGAGAAGTCCTGCACGCCGTGCACGGTGTCGATGATGCCGAGGCCGGGCAGCAGGCGCGGCGGCGCCAGCGGGTAGAGCCAGAAGCCGACCAGCGCCAGCAGCGTGGCGAAGCCGAGGGAGGCGCGGGCCCAGCGGTAGTCGACCGGGCGGCGCCAGTACAGCACGGCGAGGACGCTCAGCGGGACGACGAAGTGGAACGACTCGTAGTAGAAGTCGAAGAAGTCGCGCAGCCAGCCGACCTTGACGACCGCGTGGTTGGCCCAGTGCTCGATGTCGATGTGCAGGACCCGCTCGAGGCCGAGGATCTGGTGGCCGTGCGCCTCCGCCCGCGCCCGGCCGCCCGAGATGGTGCCGCCGGTGGCCGCGAGGCGGACCTGCTGGTAGGCGGCGTAGGTGACGCGGATGAGGAGCAGTTCCAGGAGCAGGTTCGGGCGGGTCAGCACCCGGCGCAGGGCCGGCAGCAGCGGCACGTGGCGGAAGCGGGCCGGGACCGGAGCGGCGTACTCGGTGGGGACGGGCGAGCGGTAGTGCGGCGAGGTGCGGGACAGGAACGGCACGACGGTCGCCGCGGCGAGGGCGGCGAGCAGCACCACGTTGTCGCGCAGGACGTACAGGGCCGCCATGTTCGGCAGCATCATCCTGGCGGGCAGCGTCATCACCAGGACCACGGCGACCGGCCACACGTACCGGTCGGAGGCCCGCTTGCCGACGCGGCCGACGACGGCGAGCAGCACCCACAGCAGCTGGTGCTGCCAGGCGGTCGGCGACACAGCGATGGCCGCGCAGCCGGTGATCGCGACGGCGAGCAGCAGTTGCCCCTCGCGGGCGTAGCGCACGGCGCGGCGCAGCCCGAGGAAGGCCACGGCGGCGCCGAGCACCAGGAACAGGGCGATCTCCAGCGGCCCGGCGAGGCCCAGCCGGAGCAGGGCGCCGTGCAGGGACTGGTTGGCGAGGTCGTCGGCCGCGCCGCCGAGCCCGGTGCCCGCCATGTGGTGCACCCAGTAGGTGTACGAGTCGTGCGGCATCGCCGCCCAGGCCAGCGCGGTGCACGCGGCGAAGGCGGCGCCGGTGGTCAGGGCGGCGCGGCGGCGGCCGGTGTACCACAGCAGCGGTGCGAAGAGCAGGACCGTCGGCTGGAGGGCGGCGGCGAAGCCGATGAGCAGGCCGCCGGCGTACCGGCCGCGTACGACGAAGCAGCCCAGCAGTACCAGCAGGACCGGGATGATACTGGTCTGGCCCAGCCAGAGCGTGTTGCGCACCGGCAGCGACAGCATCAGCAGGCTGATCGCGACGGGCGCGGCGAGCAGGGAGGTGCGTCTGCTCACCGGCGGCGGCAGCGCGCGGGCGGTGACCAGCCCGAGCGCGACGACCAGCAGCAGCGTGCCGAAGGTCCAGCCCCAGCCGAGGGCCTGCTCGGCCGCCCGGGTGAGCGGCTTCATGACGAGGCCGCCGAAGGGTGTGCCGGTGAAACGGGTGGAGTCGTACAGCGACCCCTTCACGTGCAGGACGCCGTCGGGGCCGACCCAGGTCTCCAGGTCCGTCAGCCGGTCGCCCCGGGGGGTGCCGAGGACCACGGCCACCTGCCGTACCGCGAGGACCGCCGCGATCAGCCACAGGCCCAGCCGCGTCGCGCGCAGACCTCCTCCGGCCCCGCCGGCGGCCGTCGCCCCGAAGGCTTCCGCCGGTCGCCCGCTGTGCTCCACGTTCGCCACGCCTGGTCGGCCTCCCGCCCCGTCGTTCCTATGCGCACCCTATGGCTCGCACCGCCCCCGGAGGGAGACGCAGGCAACCCCTGCTTCACCTGGCGTCGATCCCCCTTTTATCGGGATGACGATAGTCGGCCGGGGGTTGTGCCGCTGCCGGCGGGCGCGAGGTGGATCACATCCGAACCCGCACGAACCCCGCCGGGACCGGCGATCGGGCCGGTTCGGGACCGCGTCCGTCAGGACAGGCCGCCCGGCGACCGGTCGCTCGTCCGGGGGAAGACCATGAACGGGGGTTCCGGGCGTCGGCGGCGGTGCCGGGGCGGGCTGCGGCGGCTCGGGCCCGGTGGCCCGGTACCGGGGGGAGGCGCGCAGCCGAGGCCGGGACGGGACAGCGCCGGAACAGCCGATCGGCCGCCCAGCCCGTCCCGCGCGGGAACGGCCGGACGGCCGAAGGCGACTGCCGTGGCCGGTCAGGCCTCGTGGTAGAAGCCGACGTTCACGCTGCGCGGCGCGGTGCGGTCCTGGATGACGACCTCGCCGTTGCCGCCCGGGGGCAGCGCCACATGACCGCCGTAGGCGATGGTCTGCGCGTACTCCCCGACGATCAGCCGGACCTCGGAGGACGGGTCGGGCTGCGAACCGCGCAGCCAGGTCACCTGCCAGGTCCCCTCCGGGCCGCACCGGAACTCCAGGTGCACACGGGAGACGAACAGCCAGTCCTCGGGGGGCGCCAGACGGCACACCGCCTTGTCCCGCCCCACCCGCAGCACGGCGCCGGGCTCACTCGGCGCGTCGGCCATGAGCATGCCGGCCGTGGCACCCTCTTCCTCCCCCGAGACGGTGGCCATGGTGAGTTCGAGCACGTGCGCTCCTCCTGAACGATCCCTCGACGGCCTGCAACCGCCTCGTACGCCTGCCTGGTCGGCGCACCGCGGAATGATAAATCGCCCGGCCGTGTCCCGTCCGGCACAATGAACTCTTGACTTCCCCCCCTCCTGAAAGAGGGGGATTCCTACAGCTCGCGCCGTGGGGTTTTCTGCTTCATCGCCGACTGCCCGCCCGGAGTTCTCCGTTGAGGTCTTACGCCAGCTCCACAGACAGACACCGTCAGCCCGACGGCCAGAAGGTTCTTCGCAGCGTTCACGTCCCGGTCGTGGGTCGTCCCGCAGTCGCACGTCCACTCGCGGACGTGCAGCGGCATCCTGTCCCGCAGGCTGCCGCAGCAGGAGCAGAGCCTGGAGGAGGGGAACCAGCGGTCGACCGCGACCACCTCGCGGCCGTACCACTTCGCCTTGTACTCCAGCATGCTCCGGAACTCCGACCAGGCCGCATCGCTGATGGCCCTGGCCAGCCTGCCGTTCTTCATCATGTTCCGGACGGCGAGGTCCTCGATCACGATCGTTTGGTTTTCACGAACGAGCCGAGTGCTGAGCTTGTGCAGGCTGTCGCGTCGCCGGTCGGCGATGCGGGCGTGGATGCGGGCGACCTTCCTGCGGGCCTTGGCCCGGTTGGCGCCGTCGCCCTCGGCCTTACGGGCAAGCTGCCGCTGGGCTCGGGCCAGGCGTGCGCGGTCGCGACGCTCATGCCGGGGATTGGTGATCTTCTCGCCGGTCGAGAGGGTCAGCAGGTGGTCGAGTCCGGCATCCACGCCGATCGCTTCACCGCCTGCGGCAAGCGGCTGGACGGAAGGGTCCTCACACAGCAGGGACACGTACCAGCGGCCCGCGCTGTCCTGGGAAACCGTCGCCGTGGACGGCGAAGCCCCCTCGGGCAAGGGTCGGGACCACACGATGTCCAGCGGTTCCGCCATCTTCGCCAGGGTCAGCCCACCGTCCCGGAACCGGAACGCGCTGGTGGTGTACTCCGCCGACTTCCGCGAATTCTTCCGCGACTTGAAGCGCGGGTACCCTGCGCGCCTGGCGAAGAAGCCGGCGAACGCCGTCTGCAAGTGCCTGAGGGCCTGCTGGAGCGGGACGGAGGAGACGTCGTTGAGGTACGCCAGTTCCTCGGTCTTCTTCCAGGCCGTCAGCATCGCCGACGTCTGGTTGTAGTTGACCCGCTCCTGCCGCGTCCATGCTTCCGTGCGCGCCGCGAGCGCGAGGTTGTAGACCTTCCGCACGCAGCCGAACGTGCGCGACAGCTCGGCCGCCTGCGCATCGGTCGGATAGAAGCGGTACTTGAACGCCCGCTTCACAATGACCCTCATGGCTCACACACTAGCCCATCACCTTGTGATCGAGAGAAAGCCGTCCGGCGTCCCGCTCGCATCCTGGGTGGACAAACAGATCGGCGACGAACAGGCGCGCCGTGACTTCGCCGCCCTGCCCGGCACCGGCAAGCCCCCTGCCGAGCGGTGGACACCTCGTACGACGAACCCTGTCGGGTCAGGCAGAAGATGGCACGCGAGGGGCTGTCGGCCTGCCGCCGGCCCTTGCCCTGCGCAAGGAGGCCGAGCACGCAGATCACCCGTGTAGCAGGCGTTCGGCCGGCGCGCGGTAGTCCCGCGGGGCGAGCCACACTTGCTCGGTGTCGCCGCCGCTTGCTCTGCCTCCGCAGCCGAAAATCGCTGCGCCCGAACTCTCTTCGCGCACCCCGGCGCGAATTGCCCTCCACTGGCGGGCGTTATGCAATTGGCCTCCAGGCATTCCATAACGTGCATGCCTCCGGCAGAGAAAAGGGTTGGTTTGACCGGGCCGGGCCGAGGAGGCCGCGGAGTTCGTCGCACTCGTCGGCCAACTCGGCCATATAAACGATTACTTCACCCTCCAGCACAGCGGCCGCCTTCCGTCTCGTGCCCTCCCGGATGATCCCATCGATCAAGGAGGAGCCGTTTGCAGTGGCGTCGTAGTCGTTCACTGCGCTGAGCACGGACGTGCTTTCCCGACCGGTGCCGCGAACACCGATCCTGCTCGGCAACCTATCGATCACCTGGTAAGGCACGTCCTCCCCGAGCCAATCCACAAGCCCTGAGCATTGCTCTCCCTCAGGAGAGAAGGACGACCCGCAACCTCCAGTCCTGTGAACCCAGACGTCCCCGTCCTCCGACACAGAGGACGGGGACGGGGACGGGGACGGGGACGGGGACGGGGACGGGTGAACAGTGACACCGATCGGTGGCGGAAACCCGCTGGTGAATCAAGGTTTGCCATCTATTGGATCAAGGTAGCTTCACGACTGCGTCACATACGTGAAGCTGTCATGTCAAAAATTGGAGATCTGTGATGGTTCGTAAGCCTGCGTCTGGTAGACGCAGACGTCCTTGGTCCGGGGGCGGCTGGATAGCGGGGACCGTGGCCCTTGCCCTGACCGTCACATTGCTTGATGGCGCGTACGCTGCGGCCGCCTCCGCCCCTCAAGGCTCAAAGGCTCCGAGGAAGAGGGCGGCGGCTACGCAGGCGGCTGACATTCCGTCCGCGCGTGTGGCGGCCCGGCTGTCGGGCAGGCGGGTGGAGGCGCTGTCAGAGCGTACGGAGACCTCGACGACCTGGGTGAACAAGGACGGTTCGCTCACCACCGCACTCACCGCCGGCCCGATCCGATTCAAGGACGAGGCCACGGGAGAGTGGCGCAACGTCGATGTGAACCTGGTCCAGAACCCGGACGGGACGGTCGAGGCCAAGGCGCATCCGCGCGGGCTGCGTCTGGCGGGCAAGTCCGGGGCTCCGGCGCAGTCGCTGCAGGCTGCGCGCACGGCCAAGGCCACCGATCTGGTGACGCTGGGCGAGGGTGACCAGCAGGTCACGCTGCAATGGAAGGGCGGTCTGCCCAAGCCGAAGCTGGACGGTACGCGGGCTGATTACGTCAACGCCGTTCCCGGTGCCGACCTGGTCTTACAGGCCACGCGGACGGGCTTCGAGCAGTACGTGCGGATCAAGCAGCGCCCCGGGGCCGGCGACTACTCCTATACGCTGCCGCTGAAGGCCAAGGGGCTGAAGGCCAAGCAGTTGTCCGATGGCAGTGTGCTGTTCACGGACAGGAAGAACAAGAAGCGGGCGGTGATGCCCGCTCCGGTGATGTGGGACGCCACCGTCGACAAGCGGTCCGGCGAGCACACCCACAAGTCCAGGGTCGGCCTGAAGGTGGTGCGGAAGGGTTCCTCCATCGACCTGGTGGTGACCCCGGACGCGAAGTTCCTCGCCGACCCGGACACCAAGTACCCGGTCACCGTGGACCCGTCGACCTCCTCGCTGTCGAACGTCTTCGACACCTACGTGCAGCGGGGCGAGACCGTCGACTGGTCCAGCGACACCGAGCTGGACCTGGGTAACCCTGGCACCACGAACGCGGACGGCACCCCGCGCACCGCGCGGTCCTTCATCTCCTGGGACACCACGCCGATCCGGGACGCGCTGGTCCAGAGCGCGACACTGTCGTTGTGGAACTTCCACTCGGCCGACACCGACTGCCAGCCCTACCCGTGGGAGGTGTGGTCGACCGACGCGGCGTCCACGTCCTCGCGCTGGACCGCGCAGCCGTCGTGGATCGCGAAGAAGGCCACTTCCACCGAGACCACCGGCAACCCGGGCTGCTCGACCCAACCGGATGGCTGGATCAACGCTGATGTGTCCACGCTGGTGCAGGAGTGGGCCTCGGCCAAGGCCACCCGTAGCCACATGGGCCTGCGAGCGTCGGACGAGTCGGTGGTGGAGCAGTGGAAGCGGCTGAACTCCGCCAACGCCGTCTCCAACCCTCCGAAGCTGGTCGTGAATTACAACTACCGGCCCAGGACCGGCACCGACCGGCAGGCAGGCCCGCCGTTCTTCCAGGACACCGACGGCACCTGGTACGTCAACACGACCACCCCGACGCTGCGCGACACCTTCGCCGACTCCGACGGTGACAAGGTCGACGGCACCTTCGAGATCAACGACGCGGCCACGAACACCCGGGTCGGCAACTATCTGGTCTCTCCGTACGTCCCGTCCGGGCAGCCCGCGTCGGTGACCGTGCCGTCCGGGCTCCTGACCAACGGCACGACATACAAGTTCCGTACCAACCCCTATGACGGCACGCACTACAACACCGCATGGTCGGCGTGGGAGACCTTCACCGTCGACACCTCCGCCCCTTCAGCGCCCACGTCGGTGACCTCCACCGACTACCCCACCAGCCAGTGGGTCAAGGGCGCCGGCCAGGCCGGCACGTTCACCGTGACCCCGCCCAGCGGGGACCAGAACGGTATCGAGTGGTCGCTGGACGGCACCACCTGGACCAAGGTCGCCACCGGCGGCACCACCAGCCCGGTGTCCTTCTCCGTGACCCCGCCCAAGGACGGCACGCACACGCTGCGGGTCCGCTCAGCGGACAAGGCGGACAACAAGTCCGAGGCCAAGGAATACGTCTTCCACGCCGGACCGGGTGGCTTCCTCCAGCCGTCCGAAGGTGAGCGGACCGCACGTCGGCTGCCGCTCGTCGCCGAGGCCGAGTCGGGCAAGTACGACGAGGTGTCGTTCTCCTGGCGGCGCTCGGAGGCCGACGACTGGGTGAAGATCCCGGTCGGTGACGTCACCTCCGGCGGCACTGCGCTGACCGCTTGGCCGGTGGCCCTGACCAACGGCAGGAATTCCGCGCTCGTGTGGAACACGACCAACACCGTGGACCCAGACGGTTCGGTCCAGATCAAGGCCGACTTCACCGGCCCGGACTCGGCCGCCGGCAGCACAGATCCGCTGACCGTCGTCGTGGACCGCAATGCCGACGCGGCGTCGACGACCGACATCGGACCCGGCTCGCTGAACCTGCTCACCGGTGACTACACACTCTCGGCCGAGGATGCCTCGTTCTTCGGCATGAGCGTCACCCGCGGCATCTCCTCACGCGCCCCCGGCGAGGGCGCCCAGCAGGAGGGCCAGGCCGCCATCTTCGGCAAGGAGTGGACCTCCGGCACGGTCGCGGCGGTATCCCAGTCCGACTACACCTACCTGGAGAAGATCTCCGACACGGCCGTGCGGGTGGTGACGCAGGACCAGCGGCAGTTGAGCTTCACCGCGAACGCGGGGCAGACCGGCTGGGTCGGAGAACCCGGAGCCGAGGCACTGACACTCAAAGGCGCCTTCTCCGGGTCCTTCACCCTGACCGACACCAACGGCACGGTGACCACCTTCGCCAAGCCGGCCACTGCCTCGACGACCTGGCAGGTGACCGGCTCGCTGCTGAACGGCCTCGCCAACTCGACCACTACAGTCTCCTCCGAGACCGTGGAAGTCGACGGCAAGACACTGGCCCGCCCCAAGCAGATCATCGCCCCGACGTCCGCTGCCACCACGGCCGCGTGCGAAGCCGATCCCGCGACCAAGGGCTGCCGCGTCCTGGAGTTCGTGTATGCCACGTCCACCACGGCCACCGGCACGGAAACCGATGCCGAATTCGGTGACTTCACCGGCCAGGTCAAGCAGATCCGGCTGTGGGCCACCGAGCCCGGCGCGAGCGCTGCGAGCGCTACCTCCGTGGCCGCCTACCGCTATGACTCCCAGGGACGGCTGCGCCAGACCTGGGACCCGCGGATCGGTCAACAGGCGAAGACTCAGTACGCCTACCAACAGGACCGGATCACCTGGCTCGACCCGGCCGGGCAACTGCCGTACACCTTCTCCTATGGCAATGCGGGCAGCGGTTCCGCGGCCGGCGAGGGCATGCTGTTGGCTGTCTCTCACCCGCGCCTGAAGCAGGGGTCGACCGACGAGACCGACGGCAACTCCGTCACCAGCGTGGTCTACGGCGTTCCGCTCAGCGGCACCAAGGCGCCGTACTCGATGGGCGCCACGAGCATTGCGGCCTGGGGTCAGAGCGATGCGCCCACCGACGCCACCGCCGTGTTTCCGGCCGACTCCGTGCCCGCCTCGAACTCAGGTGACGACCTGGGCGACAACGACTACCAGCGGGCGGACGTCTACTACCTGAACGCCTCTGGCCGTCAGGTGAACGCGGGCGCCCCGGGGGGGCACATCTCTACCGTCGAATACAACCGTTTCGGTGGCGTCGTACGCGAACTGTCTGCAGCCAACCGCGAGTTGGCACTCGGCGGAACCACCGCGCGGGACGCGGCCCTGACCGACCTGGGCATCATCGCCCTGTCCTCGGCCGAGCGGGCGCACCTGCTCTCCACCACGACGCTCCACAACGAGTCGGGCACCCGCGTGGAGGAGGTGTTCGGTCCCCTGCACCGATTGGACCTGACGGAGGACCTCAAAGACGGCGGCACCGTGCTGGCCGAGGCGGGCTCCTCGATTCCCGGCCGCAGCTGGACGGTCAACGAATTCGACGAGGGCCGTCCCACCGACGGAACGGCGGTCGCGAAGAACCAGATCACCCTTGCCATCACCGGCGTGCGGGTGCGCGACCACTACTCGGTCATGGGTGACAAACGGGTCACCGAGACCCAGTACGACTGGACCAAGGGTCTGCCCACCCACACCATCGAGGACCCGGGAGGCCTGAACCTCACGACTACTACGGCGTACAACGCCGAAGGCCGAGTCACGGACGTCGTGCCGCCCGGCGGGACGGGCGAGGACGCCGCGTCCAGGGTCGTCGCGTATTGGAAGGCGACCGGTACCGGCTGGTGCGAGGGACGTCCCGAATGGGCGGGCCTGGAGTGCTGGGCCGGACCCGCGGGCGCGATCACAGGCGGCGGCGGCAACCCCACCGAGGCGCCCGGCGCGACCAGCGAGTACAGCTACTACGGCAACGTCACCAAGCGCACCGAGAGCGCCAACGGCGAGGCCCGTACGACCGTCGTCGAATACGACGCGGCCGGCCGACCCACCACGACCACGGTGACCGGCAGCCTGGGCAACGCAGTGCCGGTGTCCACCACCACGTACGACCCGGAATCCGGCCAGGTCACCAAGATCAGCTCGAACACCGGAGGGACGGTCACCAAGGCCTACGACGCCCTCGGCCGGCAGATCTCCTACACCGACGCCGATGGCGGGACCACCACAACCGAGTACGACCTGCTCGACCGGGTCGTCAAAGAGTCCGACAGCGTCCCGTCCACCGTCACGTACACCTACGACACCGCGGTCGACCCACGCGGTGTGCTGACGAAGGTGAGCGACTCGGTCGCCGGTGACTTCGGCGCCACGTACAACGCGGACGGTGCCGTGACCGCGGAGAAGCTGCCAGGCGGCTACACGCTGGCCGTCGGCACGGACCCCACGGGAGCGGTCGTCAGCCGCGCCTACACCCGCGACAGCGACGGTGTCTCGGTCTACACCGACACCGTCGCCCGGTCCGCGCACGGACAAGTGCTGCGGCACGCGGGCTGGTCGGAGCAGAACTACCGATACGACGCCGCCGGTCGTCTGTCGTCGGTCGACGACACGGTCGGAACCCTCTGCACCAGGCGCTCCTACACCTTCGACAAGCGTGCCAACCGCACCTCGCTGAGCACCGCAACCGCCGACGCCGGCGCGGCATGCCCCACCGCCGGAGGAACCACTCAGAGCCACACCTACGACAGTTACGACCGCATCACCGACTCGGGCTACACCTACGACGCCCTGGGCCGGACCACGGCGGCGCCGGGCAACGGCACCATCAGCTACTACACCAATGATCTCGTCCGGCAGCAGACCTCTTCGGGCAACCGTCAGACCTGGTCCCTGGACGCCCTGCACCGCTTCCGGGGCTGGACGCTGGAGACCTCGGCCGACGGCAGCACCTGGAGCGAGACCGCGTCGAAGCTCAACCACTACGACGACGACGGCGACAACCCCCGCTGGATCGTGGAGAACGCGTCGAGCGGTCTGGTGACCCGGAACGTCCGCTCTGCGAGCGGTGATCTGGGTGCTACGACCGCCAAGTCCGGCGGAACGGTCATCCAGTTCACCTCAGTGCACGGGGACGTCGCGCTCCGGCTCCCGCTGGACGCCTCGACGGCGCCCGTCGCCCTCGACAGCGACGAGTACGGGAGGAGCAGGGAGGGACAGCAGGCCACGCGTTACGGCTGGCTGGGCAACCACCAGCGGTCATCCGAGACGGTGAGTTCACTCATGCTCATGGGTGTACGCCTCTACAACCCGGACACCGGGCGCTTCCTCTCGGTCGACCCCGTCTACGGCGGGAACGAGAACGCCTACGAGTACTGCGGCGGCGATCCGATCGGGTGCACCGACCTCACCGGCAAGCTGCGCGTTCGCTGGTGGAAGCCGTGGTGGTCCCCGCAGTACTTCATCAAGCTCGAGCTGAACAAGTCCGAGACCCGCTGGGTGGCGTTCGGCACCGGAAGCGCGGCGGCGTTCGTCGGCTGGGCGAAGGACATCAAGTGGATTCCCGGTACATGGAAGCACGCCATCACCGTCATCCGTGGCTACCTCTGGTACTTCACCACAGTGGCCGCGTACGCGGTGGCTCGCGGAAAGTGCACCTCCATCATCTCCGGGGTCGTCAGACTGGGAGGCAATGTGTTCATTCCCATCCCGCCGACCATCTGGACGCGTAAATGCTGAATCAACCGACTGACGCGGCGAAGCGTCGGCTCGCGCTGACCGCCGAGATAGGTGCCGCCGCCGTCCTGGCGACGCTGGCCATCACCCTCGCGGTCCAGCACGAGGCGGCCCTCGCTGTGGTCCTGGCCGTGGGCTGCGCTTCGTTCGTCGTCGACGCGACGCGACGCTTCCGCAGGACCGGCAGGGACTGACGTCGGAAACCGGCCGGGGCGCCCCACTCGTGGAGCGCCCCGGTTCTCGTTGCCCACGGTCATGGACCTGCGGCACGGTCGCCCAGGTCCCCACGCCACCGCTGGGGAACGCTGCGAAGCACAGGTTTCGTGCGCCTGCGTGTCGGCCTGTGCCCAGGTGGCGTCGGCCTGGAAGGTTCGCCAGACGAGCCCCTGGTAATGACGCACTCACGACAGGTCGAAGCCTGGCATGAAATTCAGTGGGGCTGTGGCTGCCGTCAGCTCCGCCGGGTGGTTACGACAACGTGACCGAGACTGCTGGTTCTCGCGGTCGCGGAAGCCCGAGGCGTTACGCCCTTCGCGACCGGGCGTGTCACGTCGGACATCTGTCTCAGCCCTCCTTCGGGTGACGTCGGCCGAACCCCCACGGCGCGGCCTTGCGCTCGGCGGGCGCCCGGCCCGCCCGACTCTCCTGGTCGTCGCTCCCTGCGCGGCGCAGGCCGCCCTCGTGCCGGGAGTCGGTCATCAGTTCCTCGAACAGGGAGCGCGCCTCGACCATGGCCGCGCGCATCTCCTCGGTGCCGGCCCGCTCGCCCTCGCCCCCGGCGTTCACGGGCAGCTGGGCGGCGCGGTGCACCCGGCGGTAGCCGTGCACCTGGTGGGCGTGGTGGACGGACAGGGCGGCGAGCTGTTCCTCGTACTGGCCGCCGTCGGGGAAGCCGCGCTCCGCGGCGAGTTCGGCGACCAGCCGGTCGGCCTCGGCGACCGCCTCACGCGGCGAGTCGACGAAGCGCTCCTGCGCGGCCGCCCAGCGCGCCTCGAACTCCTGCCGCCGCGCCGTCTCCAGCGGCCGCTTCCGCAGCGATCCGTGCCGCTCCACCCGCTCGGTGAGTTCGCGTTCGGCGGCCTCGGCGTCCCCGCCGTGCCGGGCCACGACGCGGTCGTACTCGGGCCCGAAACGCCGCTTCAGGTCCCGGCCGCCGCGCGGGCTCCGGGAGCGCAGGGTCAGGACGGCCGCGACAACGACCACGGCCGCCACGATCACGATCAAAGCAACGATCATGCCTGTGGACATGGATGCCTTCCGTTGTGTCGGCCCAACGGGCCGGTTCTGCAATCGGGTTGCCCGCGAGACACCGCTCAAACTGCGGCCCCGGCGCGCCCCGCCCGAATCCGGTTGCGCCCACCGCCCACCGCCTCCGCAGAATGAACGGCATGACCTGGACCATCGCCCCGGAAGCCCCCGACTCCCCGGCCGCGGTCGCCCTGTGGCGGGCGTACTACACCGAGGTCAGCGACCGCTGGTACCTGCTGCACGAGGGGCGCCGGACCGACCCGGCCGAGCTGGAGCGCGAGATCGCCGCCCACACCGGCGCCGAACTGGTCCCGCCCACCGGCAGGTTGCTGATCGCCCGGCACGACGGCGAACCGGCCGGCTCGGCGGGCGTACGCATCCTGGACCCGGCCACCGCCGAACTGACCCGCGTCTTCGTGCGCGAGGAGCTGCGCGGCAGGGGCGGCGCCCCGCTCCTGGTCCGCGCGGCGGAGGAGGCCGCCCGCGCGCTGGGCGCCACGCGCCTGATCCTCGACACCCGCGGCGACCTGGTGGAGGCCCGCGCCCTGTACGCCCGCCTCGGCTACACCGAGACCGAGCCGCACAACGACGACCCGTACGCCGAGCACTGGTTCGCCAAGGAGCTGCTCAACCGAACCGCGGCGGGGCCCCGTTCTGCGGCTGCTCACGGTCCGAGCCGCACAGTTCCCCGGTCAACTCCCTGACCAGCTGAGCCAGATCGGTCGGCCGGCCCGGCCCCCACCAGTCGCCGAGCAGTGCGGCCAGGGACTCCTCCCTGGCCAGCGCCAGCCGCTCGGCGACCTCCAGCCCTTCCGCGGTCAGCACCAGGTCCAGGCCCTCGCGCTCGGCCAGCCGCCGCTCCTCCACCTGCCGGACGGCGGCGATCACCACCGCCAGCGGCAGGGAACTGCGTTCGGCGAGCAGGCCCGGCTCGACCGTCCCGTGCTTCTTGATCCGCAGCAGCAGCCAGCTCGCGGCGGGCAGCAGGTCGTACCCGGCCCGCTCGGTGATCTCCCGGTAGAT
This sequence comes from Streptomyces sp. NPDC031340, assembly GCF_055569945.1. Classification (NCBI taxonomy): domain Bacteria; kingdom Bacillati; phylum Actinomycetota; class Actinomycetes; order Kitasatosporales; family Streptomycetaceae; genus Streptomyces; species Streptomyces sp. NPDC031340. The sequence goes on along the minus strand of NZ_JBVIIE010000045.1, from coordinate 12,329 downwards.
CTGGCGCCGTCCCTCCCGGGTGCCGAGCACGGACAGCGCGCGGCACACCTCGTCGTACGACGACCGCTCCACCGGATTGCTGGCCAGCGTCTCGGTCACGTCGGGGGCGGTGACCGACCCGCGCAGCCGGTCCTCCCTCAGGAACCAGGCGAGCACGAAACCGAGGAAGGCGACGGGGGCGGCGTACAGGAAGACGTCGGTGATGGACTGCGCGAACGCGTGCAGGGCGGCCGGGCGCAGGGAGGCCGGCAGGGCGGTGATCCCCCGCGGGTCGGACTTGAGCGCGTCGGCGGAGACCCCCGCCACGCCCCGGAAGGCGTTGGTCAGCCTGTCGTCCAGCCGGCCCGCGAACACCGTCCCGAAGACGGCGACACCGAACGAGGCCCCGATGGACCGGAAGAAGGTCGCGCCGGAGGTCGCGACGCCGAGGTCCTCGTACGACACGGCGTTCTGCACGATGAGCACGAGCACCTGCATGACGAGCCCCAGCCCCAGCCCGAACACGAAGAAACAGGAACTCATCTCAGCCGTGGAACTGGTCTCGTCGAGCCGGTGGAGCAGCAGCAGCCCGATCGTGGTGACGGCCGTGCCGGTGACGGGGAACACCTTCCACCGCCCGGTGCGGCTGACGATCTGCCCGGACAGGGTCGACGACAGCAGCATGCCGGCCACCATCGGCAGCATGTGCACACCGGACATGGTCGGCGTCACGCCGTGGACGATTTGAAGGAAGGTCGGCAGGTAGGTCATCGCCCCGAACATGGCGAAGCCGACGATGAAGCTGATGACGGCGGAAAGGCTGAAGGTGCGGAGGCCGAAAAGCTTCATCGGCAGCACCGGCTCGGCGGCCCGCCGCTCCACGAGCACGAACGCCACGCCGAGCCCGACGCCCAGCACCACGAGCCCGACGATCTCGGCGGACCCCCACGCCCACGTGGTGCCGCCCAGCGAGGCGACGAGCACCAGGCAGGTGGCCACGGACGCGATCAGGAACGTACCGAGGTAGTCGATCACGTGCCGGGCGCCCCTGCGCGGAATGCGCAGCGCGCCCGCGATCACGGCCAGCGCGACCACGCCGACCGGCAGATTGACGTAGAAGACCCACCGCCAGCTCAGCTGCTCGGTGAACAGCCCGCCGAGCAGCGGCCCGAGCACACTGGTCGTCCCGAACACGGCCCCGAACAGCCCCTGGTAGCGGCCCCGGTCGCGCGGCGGCACGATGTCGCCGACGATCGCCATGGACAGCACCATGAGCCCGCCGCCGCCCACACCCTGGAGTGCCCGGAAGGCGATGAGCTGCCCCATGCCCTGCGCCGTGCCGCACAGCGCGGAACCCACCAGGAAGATCACGATCGCGGTCTGGAACAGCCGCTTGCGTCCGTACTGGTCGCCCAGTTTGCCCCACAGCGGGGTGGCGGCGGTCGAGGCGAGCAGGTAGGCGGTCACCACCCACGACAGGTGCTCCAGCCCGCCGAGGTCGCTGACGATCGTCGGCAGCGCGGTCGACACGATCGTCTGGTCCAGGGCGGCGAGCAGCATCCCGAGGAGCAGGGCGCCGATCGACGCCGGCACGTTCCCCGGCACGTGCGGCGCGTCCCGCACGTCCGTCACACCCTGCGCGCTCACGGCCATGGAGCCCTCCCGAGGAGTCGGAAGCCGGCTTCCATCGTCGTTCGGATGGCCGGTTATGGCCTGTCGAGCCCCGGCCGTGAAGGAGATCTGCATAATCTCTGGAGGGGGAGGGACCAACACGTGACGGAACCGAACGGCTGCCCGGAATGCGGCGCGCCGAGGACGGCCGAGAACACTCCGTCCTGCCCGTGCGCCCAGCGCGCGTCGCAGGCCCTGCGGGAGGCCCGGAAGGCGGAGGCGGCAGCGGCGGAGGACTTCGACCCGCTGCGGATACGCCCGTACGTGAACCTGGCCGCCGACACGAAAGAACCGCCCCCGCCGACCCTCCTGGCCTTCCCGCCGGACGAGCCGGAAGCGGACGGACTCTTCGACGACCAGCCGCCCGAGCAGGAGAACCGCCCGCACCGCGGCCGCCGCGCGGCACTGGTCGTCGTCGCCGCGGCGGTCGCCGCCGTCACCACGGCGACGGTGGCCAGTGGCTTGTTCTCGTACGACACGCCGTCCCGCGACACCGCGCTCCCCGACGACATACGCGCGAGCGTGCCGGACCCGACGACGAGCGAGCCGACCACCACCCCGTCCACGCCCGCACCCCCCGCCGCACCCCCGTCCCCGTCGGCATCCCCGTCGGCGACGACCGCCTCACCGACCCCCACCACCACGCCCTCCCCCTCCCCCACGCCGACCGGCACCCCCTCGACGATCATCGCGACCGGCACCGTCCAGGCGGCCACCGTCTCCCCCCAGCCGGTGCAGGTGCTGCGCCTCGGCGACCAGGGCCCCGAGGTGACCGACCTCCAGCTCCGCCTGCGCCGCCTCTACCTCTACGACGGCGACACCGGCGGCGACTTCGACGCGCGGGTGGAGAACGCCGTACGCGTCTACCAGTGGAGCCGCGGCATCACGACGGACGAGCTGGGCGTCTACGGCCCGGAGACCCGTACGAGGCTGGAGGCGGAGACCCCGGACGGCTGACAGCCGCCCACGGCGGGAAGGGGACGGGGCGGGGGTGTCCGCCCGCAGCGGTTGGCGCGTCAACCCCAGCACCTCCGAGCCCACCGATTCCGCGCCGTTCCGAGGACGGACGCCCCCGGCCCGGCCCCGACTTCCCCCCACCGTCGGCGCAACGCGCACCCCCCGAGACCCGCACAGGCGCCGCAGGCACTGGCGCACCCACCGCCCGCGCCCGCCCGCCCGCCGCAGGCACCCCCTACCGAACGGCCACCCGCACCCCGCCGCCGACCCGTTCCACCCGCACCCGCGTCAGATCCGGCACCACCACATCGGGCCGGTGCAAGCCGGCCCGCGCCCCCACCCCCACGACCCGCATCCCCGCGGCCCGCCCGGCCTGGATACCGGCCGCGGAGTCCTCGAAGACGACACACTCCTCAGGCCGGACCCCCAACGCGGCGGCCCCCTTCAGGAACCCCTCGGGATCGGGCTTGCTGGCCCCCACACACTCCGCGGTCACCCGTACGTCCGGCAGCGGCAGCCCCGCCGCGGTCATGCGGGCCGTCGACAGCGCGACATCCGCCGAGGTGACCAGCGCGTGCGGCACCCCCCGCAGCGACGCGAGGAACTCCGCGGCGCCGGGCACGGCGACGACGCCGTCCATGTCGGCCGTCTCCTCCGCGAGCATCCGCGCGTTGTCCGCGAGGTTCTGCTCCATCGGCCGGCCGGGCAGCAGCAGCGCCATCGAGGCGTACCCCTGCCGCCCGTGCACCACCTTCAGGACCTCGTCCCCGTCCAGCGCGTGCCGCTCGGCCCAGCGCCGCCAGCAGCGTTCGACCACCGCGTCGGAGTCGACGAGCGTGCCGTCCATGTCCAGCAGCAGGGCGCGGGCGGTGAGGACGCTGGGCACGGTGGTGACCGTCATCGGCAACTCCAGGGCGCAGTCATGAGGACGGGGCGGGTGGACACGGCCGGGGCGCCCCGCGGAGACAAGGCGGCCCCGCCCGCCGGTCAGGGAAAACGAGCGGGAGCCACTTTGTTCCCTCACGATACAAAACCCAGCGGAATCCCGCCACCACCCACAGCGAGAGTTCACCCGGCGTTCAGCCACCACCGCAGCCCGAGCCCGCACCCCAGCCCCGCAGCCCGCACCCCACCCCCGCAGCCCGCGCCTCACCCCCGCACCCCGCCCCCGCGCCTCACCCCCGCACTCGGCCGCCGTCAGCCGAGCACTCAGCCGAGCGCTCAGCCCCGAACCGCCTCCCAGAGGCTCCACACGCCGAGCCCCGTCATCAGCAGCGCCGCGACCTTCGTGATCAGCGAGAACGGCACCCGCCGCATCAGCGCCCGCCCGCCGACGATGCCTATCCCGGCCACCGACCACAGCGCCAGCACGGCCCCCAGCCCCACGGACAGCGGATTGTCGTACCGCGCCGCGAGGTTGGCCGTCATGATCTGCGTGAGGTCCCCGAACTCGGCGACGAGGATGAGCATGAAACCGGCGCCGGCGACCTTCCAGAAGGACTGGTCCTCCGGCTTGCGGATCTCCTCGTCGTCGTCCCCCTTCTTGAAGAGCAGCATCGCGGCGCCGCCCAGGAACAGCACGCCGGTCAGCGCGTGCACGATCCGCTGCGGCAGCAGCGTCAGCACGCTGCCGGCCGCGACGGCCAGGGTGACGTGCAGCACGAAGGCCGCGGCGACGCCGGCGAAGACGTAGGAGGCGCGGTACCGGGTGCCGAGCACGAGTCCGGCGAGGGCGGTCTTGTCCGGGAGTTCGGCGAGGAAGACGACGCCGAACGTGAGCGCCAACACGGTGAAGCTGATCAAGGTTCCTCAATCGGTCGGGGCCGCCCCGCCGAGAGTGCTGGACCTTCCGGGAGGACACCTCGGCGCGGCAGCACACTGGGCGCCCGTGCCGTAGGACACGGGCGTGCACTGCTGGCCGAAGGTCTCGCTGGCGAGGTCCACGGGACCTGCCTCCGGGCGCCGGCTCAGGCGAGCTGAGCAGTATGTCGACGGTCCGGCGAAGAGCTACTCCCCTTCTGCACGGCCCATGGTACGCGACGCCCCCGCGACCGAATTCCCCCGCACGCCTTGTCATGTCATGCACGCGTCATTAGCTTCTTACCCGCCACACACCTCCCCGCAACACGGCGTCGCGAGCATTCCCTCGCTCGCACCCCAACGCCCCCACGACTCCAGGGAGTTCGCATGCCGAAGTTCTACGCGCGTCGACGGCTCAGCATACTCGCGGCACTGACCGGCCTGATAGCCTCCGCCGCGCTGTTCAACTCCCCGAGCGCCTCCGCGGCCCTCCCCACACCGGTCAGCGCGTCCACCGCCCGCAGCTACCTGGCCTCCCTCACGGTGGCCACCGAGAACCGGACCGGCTACAGCCGTGACCTGTTCCCGCACTGGATCACCATCAGCGGCACCTGCAACACCCGCGAGACCGTGCTGAAGCGGGACGGCTCGAACGTCGTCACCGACTCCTCCTGCGCGGCCACCAGCGGCAGCTGGTACTCCCCCTACGACGGCGCCACCTGGACCGCCGCCTCCGACCTCGACATCGACCACCTGGTCCCGCTCGCCGAGGCCTGGGACTCCGGGGCAAGCGCCTGGACCACCGCCCAGCGCCAGGCCTTCGCCAACGATCTGACCCGCCCGCAGCTCATCGCCGTCACGGACAACGTGAACCAGGCCAAGGGCGACCAGGACCCGGCCACCTGGGTCCCGTCCCGGTCGGCGTACGTCTGCACGTACGTACGCGCCTGGGTCCAGGTCAAGTACTACTACGACCTCTCGGTCGACTCGGCGGAGAAGACGGCGCTCACGAACTACCTCTCCGCCTGCTGACCGACGCCACGCCACGCCGGACCACCGGACCGCAGGACCGCAGGACCGCAGGACCGGACCGCAGGACCGGACCGCAGGACCGGACCGCAGGACCTCCGGAATCGACACGTGACCGCCGGTACCTCCCCGTTCCCTCCGTCGCCCCGTACCGTACGGGGCGACGGAGGAGGGCGATCACGTGTCCGGACTGCGCCTGGGACCGCTGCTGAGGTACGTCGACGGCTCGTCCGCGACCGTCTGGGTCGAGACGAGCCGCCCGTGCACCGCCGAGGTGCGCTGCGCGGACGGCGCACGCGGCGCGGCCCGCACCTTCCAGATCGCCGGCCACCACTACGCCCTCGTCCCGGTCACCGCCCTCGCCCCGGGCACCGCGACGCCGTACGAGGTGTTCCTGGACGGCACGCGCGTGTGGCCGCTGCCCGACGCCCCCTTCTCCGGCTTCCCGCCCTCGGTCATCCGCACCCCGCGCCCCGACGACGCCCTCCGCGTCGCCTTCGGCTCCTGCCGCTGGGCCGCCCCGCCCGCCGCCGCCCGCCAGGACCCGGTCGGCCCCGACGCCCTCGATTCGCTGGCGGTCCGCATCGCCGCCGACCCGGACGGCGAGCGCCCCGACGTACTGCTCCTGCTGGGCGACCAGGTGTACGCGGACGAGACCTCGGACGCGACCCGGCGCTGGCTGGCCGCCCGGCGGGACCTGCGCGAGCCTCCCGGCAGCCAGGTCGCGGACTACGAGGAGTACACCCGCCTGTACCACGAATCGTGGCTCGACCCCGAGGTGCGCTGGCTGCTGTCCACCGTGCCCAGCTGCATGATCTTCGACGACCACGACGTCATCGACGACTGGAACACCTCCGCCGCCTGGCTCGCCGGCATGCGCGCCACACCGTGGTGGCGGGAGCGGCTGCTGAGCGGCCTGATGTCGTACTGGGTGCACCAGCACCTCGGCAACCTCGCGCCCGCCGAACTCGCCGCCGACCCGCTGTACGCGGCCGTCCGCGCCGCCCCGGACGGCACGGACGCGCTGCGCGCCTTCGCCTGCCGCGCCGACGCCGACCCCGCCTCGGCGCGCTGGAGCTACCGGCGCGACTTCGGCCGCGTCCGGGTGCTGATGGTGGACTCGCGGGCGACCCGGGTCCTCGACGAGGACGACCGCGCGATGCTGCACCCCGGCGAGGCGCGATGGCTGCGCGAACAGGTCCTCGACGGGCCGGACTCCTACGACCACCTGCTGCTCGGCACCTCCCTGCCCTGGCTGCTGCCGCACCTGGTGCACGACGCCGAGGCGTGGAGCTCGGCCCTGTGCCGGGGGGACCGCGGCGCGCGCTGGGCCCGGATCGGGGAGCGGCTGCGGCAGGCGGCCGACCTCGAACACTGGGCGGCCTTCCCCGCCTCCTTCGACGCGCTGTGCGGACTGATCGCCGAGACCGGCAACGGCCCCGGGGCGCCCGCGACGGTGCTGGTGCTGTCGGGGGACGTCCACCACGCGTACGTCGCGGAGGCGACCTGGCCGGCCGGCTCCCCGTCCGCCCGGGTCATGCAACTGACCTGCTCCCCCGTCCACAACTCCGTCCCCCTGTCGATGCGGCTCGGCTTCCGCTTCGGCTGGAGCGCGCCGGCCCGCGTCCTCGGCCGCGGCTTCGCCCGGCACGCGGGCGGCGAGCGGCCGCCGGTCAACTGGCGCAAGACGGGCGGCCCCTGGTTCGGCAACCAGCTGATGACACTGACACTGCAAGGCCGTTCGGCCCGCCTGCGGCTGGAGCAGGCACAGGCGGACGGGTCGCTGAGGACCGTCCGCGACTCGATCCTGACCACCTGACCGACGGCGACCCCGTACCGCGGCCCCGAACCGCAGCGCAACGGAACGCAGCGGAGTGAACATTCCGTGCCGGACACACGCAGCCCCCGTGAACCTCCTGTCACACCCCGGGCGTACGCTGTATGGCTGTTGTTCGGCCGCCCCTGCCGCTCCCCCGCGACGTCGCGGCACGGTCTGGCCGACGGGGGAGTTCACGGGGAGTTGCGGTGCTGGAGAGTATGGGGTCGCTGACCGGCAGCCCTTGGATATACGCCATGGTGGCGCTGTCGGTCCTGCTGGACGTGTTCCTGCCGGTCCTGCCGAGCGGCGTGCTGGTGATAGCCGCAGCCACGGCCGCCGCGGCGGGCTCGGCGACCGGCCAGGTGCCGCACGACGTCCCCGACATCCTGGCGCTGACCCTGTGCGCGGCCCTCGCCTCCGTCCTCGGCGACCTGGCGGCGTACCGGCTGGCCTGGCGCGGCGGCGAGCGCCTGGCGAACACCATCGCCCGCTCCCGCCGGCTGACCAGCGCGCAGGAGCGTCTCGGCGCGGCCCTCGCCCGCGGCGGCGGCGCCCTGGTCGTCCTCGCCCGGTTCGCCCCGGCCGGCCGCTCGGTCGTCTCCCTCGGCGCCGGCGCCGCCCGCCGCCGGGCCCGCGACTTCCTGCCCTGGTCCGCCCTGGCGGGCCTGACCTGGGCCGCCTACAGCGTCGCCCTGGGCTACTTCGGCGGCCAGTGGCTGGGCGCGACCTGGCTGGCCACCGGGGTGTCCGTGGCGGCGCTGTGCGCCGCGGGCGCGGGCGCGGGGTACGTGGTGCGCCGGCCGGTGAAGGTCTCCTGACCTCTCCTGACCGGGTCCCGGGACAGCACGCCTAACCGCTCACCCGCTGCCCCCGTACCTCCAGCCCGGTGAGCAGTTCCGCCGTGGCCGCGGCGACCGCGTCGACGGCCCGGTCGAATACCTCCCGGTTGTGCGCGGCGGGCGCCCGGAACCCGGACACCTTCCGTACGTACTGCAGGGCGGCGGCCCGGATCTCCTCCTCCGTCGCCTCCTCGGGCAACGCGGGCGGGCGCAGGGTCTTGATGCTCCGGCACATGGCACCAGTCTCCCGCACGCCCGCGAATCCTGCGATGATCCCTGCCGAGGCGGCCACCGCTACGGGGCCGACCGACGAAGGGAACCTGCACACCATGGCGAACGACGAACTCACCGTGGCCGTCCTCGGCCCGGGCGGCATCGGCGGCCTGCTCGCCGGACTCCTGGCGCGCGCCGGGCACCGGGTGATCTGCCTGGCCGGCGAGGACACCGCCGACGCGCTGCGCACCTCCGGAATCCGCGTCCGCAGCGGCCTGTACGGCGACTTCACCGCCCGCGTCGAGGCCGACACCGTGCTGCGCGAACCGGTCGACGCGTGCCTGGTCGCCGTGAAGCACACCGCCCTGGACGCCGCGCTCGACCGCGTGCCGCCCGGAACACTGGGCGACGGCCTGCTCGTACCGTTCCTCAACGGCGTGGAGCACCCCGCGGCGCTGCGCGCCCGCTACCGCCCCGGACTGGTCGCCCCGGCCGTCATCCGGGTGGAGTCCACCCGCGTCGCGCCGGGCGTCATCGAACACGGCAGCCCGTTCGCCGAGATCGACCTGACCGGCGACGCCGTGGACCGGGCGCGCCTCGACGCGCAGGCCCGGGTCCTGGGCGACGCCGGGCCGGTGACCCGGGTGCTGGACGACGAGACGGCGGCGCTGTGGGCGAAGATGTCGTTCCTGGCGCCGTTCGCGCTGCTCACCACCCGCTACCGGCTCCCGCTCGGCGAGGTGCGCACCCGGCATCGCGAGGAGCTGACGGCGCTGGTGGAGGAGACGGCGGCGGTCAGCCGCGCGTGCGGCGGACCGGCCGGTGCGGCGCAGGCCCTGGCCCGCTACGACGCCTTCCCGCCGCAGACCAGGTCGTCCATGCAGCGCGACGCCGAAGCGGGACGCGCGCTCGAACTGGACGCCATCGGCGGCGCGTTGCTGCGGGCGGCCGAGCGGCACGGGGTGGACGTGCCGGTGACGTGCCGGCTGGTGCGGGAGCTGGCCGGGGGCTGACGGTCACCCGGCCGACAGGTCGATCCGCCAGTCGTTGGACGTGATCCAGCGCCCCTTCGGGTACTCGAAGTCGACCGGGCCGAGGAGGGTGAACCCGGCCCGGCGGCACACGGCGTTCGACGCGCCGTGCGCCACGCTCGGGAAGGCGTGCAGACTCCGGGGCCCGCCGGCGGCCCGGGCCTCGTCGACGACGGCCCGGGCCGCCCGCACGGCCAGCCCCCGCCCCTGGAACTCGGGCAGCACGCCCCACCCGGTCTCCCACACGGCGCCGCCCTGCCAGTCGTGGCCCCAGAAGCCGATCGAGCCGACGGTCCGCCCGCTGTCCGCCAGCGCGACCCGGTACATCCGTCCGTCGTCGAGTTCGAGATAGCGGCGATGCCGGTCGAGCAGCTTCTCCTCGCTCTCCGGTCCGCCCAAGTACTCCGTCATCTCCGGGCTGTTGAGCCGCCGCAGCAGCCAGAGATCCTGCTCGCCCCACGGCTCCAGCCGCGCCCGTTCCCCGCCCGCGCTGTCCATGCGGCCGACCCTAGCCGCCGCCTCTGACAACGGCCCCACTCGTTCGCGTGAACCGCCGGAAGGAAACTCGCATCCCAAATTCGAACAGGCGTAGCATTGCTTCGTGGCTACGACCTATGACTTTCCGAGTGACCTTCTCGCCGGTCAGGAGGAGCTGCACCAGGTCAGGGCCGAGCTGTCGGCCCTGCTCAAGCGGCTGCCCTGGTCGGTCGAGCCCCTGGACGGTTTCAGCGACGGCGGCGGCTGGCGCAAGGTGGAGCGCCCCGCCTCCCCCGGCTGGTCGGCCGACGAACAGGCCGAGGTCGAGAAGCTCCGGCAGCGCGAACACGAACTCGCCGTCTTCGTCACCACCCACCGCTTCTGGGCGGACGTGGCGTCCGCGGAGCGCGTGGACGCCCGCACGAAGCTGAAGCACACCCACGAGGAGCCCGGCGAGCAGAAGGACGCCTGAGCCCCCACACACGAGAAGACCCCGGCCGCACCCGGCCGGGGTCTTCCCATCACGTGGGCGCGGACGGTTTCGAACCGCCGACATCCTGCTTGTAAGGCAGGCGCTCTACCCCTGAGCTACGCACCCGAGACGAGTCGACAGCCTACCTTGCCCTGCGCCGTGCCCCGCAATCCCGTATCGCCGCACGGCGAACTGATCGGCTCGTGTGTTCGTCCTCCACCAGTGGGACAATGAATGCGGGCACCGGCCTGGCCGGATGACAACACGGGGAGAGGGAAGTGACGGCGACACCTTCGCAGCCGTACCCGCCGACGGTGCCGCGCGCACGTCGCCGTTCCGCCCTGTCGGACGCGCTCGCTCTCGTCGCCCTCCCGCTCGTCGCCGCGCTGGCGTTGCCCGCGGCGTTCGCCGGCGGGGGCACCCGGCGCTGGTTCGGCGGGCGTTCGGAGAGCCAGCGGGCGGAGGCGCAGGCCGCCAAGGACGCCGCGGCGGCCGCGTTCTACGAGCTCGACACCGCCCAGCGCGACCTGCGGATCTCGATCGAGACGATCACGGCCGTCGACGACTCCCCGGCCGCCCGGCGCGCGGTCTCGGACTTCGAGGCGATCAGCCGTCGTATCGACGAGGCCAGTCACCGCTACATCGACGCCGTCGACGCCCACGATCTGGACCGGGACGACCTGGAGGCGTCGGTCGCCGCACGCGCGCGCGCCGAACTGACCGCCGCGAAGGACGAGCTGACCCGCGTCAAGCAGGAGCTGGACCGGTTCGGGGAGGGGCTCGGCCCGCTGCTGGGGAAGGCGGAGACCCAGCTCGCCCGGCTCGCCCCCGCGGTCGAACGGGCGCGGCAGGGTCTGCTGGCCGCGTCGAACGCCCTGGACGCGGTGCGGGAGTCGGGGCTGAAGGCGGACGACCTCGCGGCCCGCCTCGCCGCTCTCGGCCCGGAGCTGACCAAGCTGAACCAGGGCGCCGGGAAGCACGGCGTCCCGCAGACCCTGGAGCGGGCCGAACGGGTCGCGCGGGAGGCCGGGGCGATCCGCGCGGAGGCGGAGCGGCTGCCGGAGACGGCGGCCGAGACCGACCACCGGCTGGTGTCGCTGCGCACCCGCGCGCAGGCGCTGACCACGCGGGCCGAGCAGGTAGAGCCGGTGCTGAGCGAGCTGCGGCGACGGTTCACCGCGGCGTGCTGGCAGGACCTGCAGCACGTGCCGGAGCAGGCGGCGCAGAGCGTGCGGCAGGCCGAGCTGAAGCTGCGGGAGGCGCAGGCGGCGCGGGACGCGCAGCGCTGGCCGGACGCGACCGCGCTGCTGGCGACCGTGCGGGCGCTGCTGAACACGACCGACGAGTCGGTGTCGGCGGCGGGTGACCGGCTGCGGCGGCTGAACGCCGTGCAGAAGGATCCGCGGCAGGAGATCGACCGGACGCGGTTCGCGATCCGCGACGCGCAGCGGCTGGCGATGTCCGGGCGGAACACGCCCGACCCGCGGCACGCGCGTCCGCTGGACGACGCGGTGGCGCGGCTGGAGCGGGCGATCGGCACGCTGGAGGGGCGGCACCCCGACTACTGGCACTTCCTGACGGAGACGGAGGCGGTGCGGCAGACGGTGGCGCGGGTGGTGGCGCAGATCCGCGAGGAGCGCGGGACCGGCCACTGAGGCCCTGTGGCGATGGCGCCCGGCCGGTTAACCTGTGCGCATGCCTCGCTACGAGTACCGCTGCCGGACCTGCGGCGACACCTTCGAACTGAGCCGTCCGATGGCGGAGTCCTCCGCCCCCGCCGATTGCCCGGCGGGTCACGACGACACGGTCAAGCTCCTGTCGACGGTCGCGGTGGGCGGCACGGCCGCCACCCCCGCGACGGCCCCCCGCGCCGGTGGCGGAGGCGGCTGCTGCGGAGGCGGCTGCTGCGGCTGACGGCACGACTCTGTCGAGCCGGGGCGGGGGGGGGGGGGGGGGGGGGGGGGGGGGGGGGGGGGGGGGGGGGGGGGGGGGGGGGGGGGGGGGGGGGGGGAGGGGGGGGGGAGAGGAGGGCGGATCCTTCG
>NZ_JBVIIE010000044.1:53959-80846 GCF_055569945.1 Streptomyces sp. NPDC031340 | reverse complement strand
CGCCCCCGCGGGCCTGCGCACGGCGCCGTCGACCGGCGCGGGCCCGGGCCCGGCGGGCGGCGCCGAGGGCCGCCGGGGCACCGGCGGGGCACCGGCGGGTCAGATACTCGCGCCCACATCCACCGCCTTCCGGCGAAGCCCGGGCCGACCCGGGCACGCCCCCGCGGGCCTGCGCACGGCGCCGTCGACCGGCGCGGGCCCGGGCCCGGCGGGCGGCGCCGAGGGCCGCCGGGGCACCGGCGGGGCACCGGTGAGTCAGATGCTCGCGCCCACCTCCGCCGCCTTCTGCCGCAGCCAGATGTGGCCCGCGTCCTGGGCGTGCACGGGGTGCCACCACAGGGCCTCGCGGACCGGTACGGCCTCGAAGGGGCAGGGGAGGACACGGACCGCGGCGGAGCGGACCGCGATACGGGCCAGGCGTTCCTGGATCATCGCGACCCGGCGGGTGCCTTCGATCATGTGCGGCAGGAGCTGGAAGGTCTGCACGGACACCTCCACCCGCGGGCTGATGCCGATCATGCTCAGCTGGCGGGCGGCCGGGGCGTCGTAGGGGCGCTGGTAGACGGCCCAGGGCAGGCGGGCCAGGTGGTCGAGGGTGAGCTCGTCGCCGACCTCCGGATGGTCGTCGGCGATCATGCACAGCCAGCGGTCCTGGCAGAGGTCGACGGTGGGGAAGCCGTCGATGACGCCGTGCGGCATCAGCAGGCCGTCGACGGTGCTCAGCACGGTCGCCGCGTTCTCCACGGCCGAGGGCGCCGGGTGCTGGAAGGTGAGCCGGATGCCGGGGGCCTCGTCGTGCAGGGCGCGGGCGAGCGCGGCGCCGAACACGGCGGCGCCGTAGTCGGAGGCGAACAGGGTGAACTCGCGCGTCTCGGTGGCCGGATCGAAGTCGGCCTGGCTGGAGAAGACGCGTTCCAGCAGGTCGCACGCGGTGGCGCTGCGGTCCCGCAGGGCCGCGCCCAGCGGGGTCAGCTCATAGGCGTTGCCGGTCCGGGCGAGCAGTTCGTCGTCGAAGTGGCGGCGCAGCCGGGCCAGCGCCGCACTCATCGCGGGCTGGCTCAGTCCGACGCGTTCGCCGGCCCGGGTGACGTTGCGCTCCTCCAGCAGCGCGCGCAGGGCGACGACCAGGTTGAGGTCGAGTCGGGACAGGTTCACCGGGATACCACCTAGCGAGCGAGAAGCCATCAACACCGTGGATTCCGTTCATCCACAACATTGATTTCCGTGATCAGCCGTTCGGAGGTCAGAGTAGACCGCATCCCAGCAGGAGGAAATCTGATGGCAACGCTCGCGCAACCTGCCGGCCCGTTCGCGCTCGGCACGCTCTCCGCCCAGGACGGCAGGCCGTTCCCCGGTCTGGTCGTCGCCGACCGGGTACTGGACCTCGGCCGGGCACTGGACTGGGCCCCGTCCGGGACGCGCGCCGTGCTGGAGCGGTGGGATGAGACGCTTCCCGTCCTGCGTTCCCTCGCCGCCGGCGACGGGCCCGGCTGGCTGCCGCTGGCGGACCTGCGGGTGCACGCGCCGGTGGAGCCGCGCCAGGTGTTCCAGTCGGGCGCGAACTACCGGCAGCACGTGATCGACCTGCACGTCGCCCACCGCGCCCCCGGCGACGACCGGCCCGACGAGGAGCGGCGCGCCGAGGCGGCGGAGCTGATGGACCGGCGGGCGGCGAACGACCTGCCGTACGTCTTCATCGGGCTGCCGAGCGCGATCACCGGGCCCTACGACGACGTCGTGCTGCCCGCGTGGGCCGAACAGCCCGACTGGGAGCTGGAGTTGGCGGCCGTGATCGGCCGGCCCACGCACCGGGTGTCCGTCGAGGAGGCGCTGGACCACGTCGCCGGGTACACGATCGCGAACGACCTCACCGACCGCGCCACCGTGTTCCGCCGGGACATGCCGCAGATCGGCACCGACTGGCTGCGCAGCAAGAACGCGCCCGGCTTCACCCCGCTCGGCCCGTGGATCGTGCCCGCCGAGTCCATCGCCGACCCCGATGACCTCCAGGTCACGCTCAAGCTCAACGGCGAGACCATGCAGGACGAGTCCACCAAGGACATGATCTTCGGCGTCGCCCGGATGGTGTCGTACGCCTCCCGGACCGCCCGGCTGCTGCCCGGCGACCTGGTGCTGACCGGCAGCCCGTCCGGCAACGGCATGCACTGGGGCCGGCTGCTGCGCGACGGCGACGTCATGGAGGGGTCCATCACCGGGCTCGGCGTCCAGCGCACCCGGTGTGTCGCGGAGACGTCGGCATGAACCTGGACCGCACCGACCCCGAGGGCGCGATCGCCGAGGCCGCCAAGGCGTACTCCAACTGGGGACGCTGGGGCGAGGACGACGTCCTGGGCACCCTGAACTTCCTCGACGAGGCCAAGCGGCGGGAGGGTGCCGCGCTGGTCCGGCGGGGCGTCAGCTTCTCGCTGTCGCAGTCCTTCGACATGAACGGGCCGCAGAAGGGCTGGCGCCGGCGCACCAACCCGGTGCACACCATGCTCGACACCGGCACCGACGCCGCCCTCGGCCGGCAGGGGTTCCCGCACGGCATCGGCGGCGCCGACGACGTGATCGCGATGCCGTTGCAGTGCTCCACCCAGTGGGACGGGCTCGGCCACATCTTCGACCACGGCAAGGCGTGGAACGGGCGCGACGCGGACCGGGTCGTCACCTCCGACGGCGACCTCGTCACCGGCATCGAGCACATGGCGCCGCACGTCGCCGGGCGCGGCGTCCTGCTCGACGTGGGCCGGGTGATCGGCTCCGGCGGGGAACTGCCCGACGGCTTCGCCGTCACCGAGGACCACCTGACCGCGACCGCCGAGGCCCACGGGGTGACCGTCGGCCGCGGCGACATCGTCCTCGTCCGCACCGGACAGCTCACCCGCGCCCGGCGCGAGGGGTGGGGCGACTACGCCGGCGGGTCCGCGCCCGGGCTGTCGTTCACCACGGCGGGCTGGCTGCACCGCACCGAGATCGCCGCGATCGCCACCGACACCTGGGGCTTCGAGGTGCGGCCCAACGAGTTCGAGCACGCCTTCCAGCCGCTGCACCAGGTCGCCATCCCCAACATGGGGCTGCTGATCGGCGAGATGTGGGACCCCGACGCGCTCGCTGAGGACTGCGCGGCCGACGGCGTGTACGAGTTCTGGCTCACCGCCGCCCCGCTGCCCATCACCGGCGCCGTCGGCTCCCCCGTGAACCCCGTCGCCGTCAAGTAGCCCCGGCGACGTGCACCCGGTCGGCGTGGGGCACTTCCGGCCCCTCGTCCCAGCACCGCCCCGCACCGCACCGCACCCTGGCCCGTGTCCAACCGGGCGAGCCGCATCCCCGCCGCCCGAAGTCGCGCGGCCCTACCCGGGAGGTTTCCCGACATGGCAGACAGCCCCACTCTCCACCGGCCGCCGGCCGGAGGGACCCGCACCGTCCTCGTCGTCGGCGGAGGCACCTCCGGCAGCGCCCTGACCGTCCTGCTGCGCCGGGCGGGCGTCGCCGTCGACCTGGTGGAGGCGAGCCCCGACTGGAAGGCCGCCGCCGGCTCCGGCATCACCCTGCAGGGCAACGCGCTGCGCGTGCTGCGGGAGGTGGGCGTCCTGCCGGGCGTACAGAAGTACGGGTACGCCGCCGAGGGCGTCGCCATCCTCACCGCCGACGGCACCGTGCTGCACGCCCACGAGGAGCTGCGCACCGGCGGCGACGACCTGCCCTCGCACATCGGCATGCAGCGGCCCAGGCTGCAGCAGCTCCTCATCGAGCAGGTCCGCGCCTCGGGCGCCGACGTCCGCCTCGGCATCCGGCCCACCGCCCTCGAACAGGACGGCGAGGGCGTGGACGTGACCTTCTCGGACGGCACCAGCCGCCGCTACGACCTGGTGGTCGGCGCCGACGGACTCGGCTCCGCCACCCGCGGGATGATCGGGATCACCGACCGGCCCGAGCCCACCGGCATGGGCATCTGGCGCGCCCCCGCCCCCCGCCCGGCCGGCGTGCGCCGCACCGAGATGGTCTACGCGGGCCCCTGTTTCATCGCCGGCTACTGCCCCACCAGCGAGGACACGGTGTACGCCTACCTCGTCGAGCGGGCCCGTGACCGGGCCACGCTGGATCCGGCGGCGTACGCCGACGAGATGCGGGCGCTCAGCGCGGGCTACGGCGGTGCGTGGGACGAGATCCGCGCCGCGCTCACCGACCCGGAGGCCGTCAACTACACCTGGTTCGACCGTCACCTGGTCGAGGGCCCGTGGCACCGCGGCCGGGTGGTGCTGATCGGGGACGCCGCCCACTGCTGCCCGCCCACCCTCGCCCAGGGCGCGGCGATGTCGCTGGAGGACGCGCTCGTCCTCGCCGAGCTGCTGACCGCCCGCGACACCTGGGACGACGAGCTCCTGACCGACTACCACACGCGCCGGCTGCCCCGGGTGCGCATGGTCGTCGACGCCTCCATGCAGCTCGCCACCTGGCTGCGGGACGGCGTGCGCGACGCGGACGTACCCGGGCTGATGGGCCGCACCATGACCGCGCTGAAGGAACTGCCGTGACCGAAGCTGCCGTGACCGGAACCGCCGTGACCGAGGCTGCCGTGACCGGTCCCCGGCCGACGCCGACCGTCGACGTCCACGCCCACCTGCTGCTGCCGGAGGTCGAGGAAACCGTCGACGGTCAGGCCGGCCTCGCGCGGGCCCGCAACCTCGACGCCCGCCGCAACGGCCCGGCGGCCCTGGCCGTGAGCGGCCCCATGGTCGGCGCGCGGGTGCCGCGGCTCACCGACGTCGCCGTGCGCCTGGCGGCCATGGACGAGCAGGGCGTCGACGTCCAGCTGGTCAGCCCCTCCCCCTCGCACTACCACTACTGGGCCGACCCCCAACTCGCCGCGATCGTATGCCAGTTGGCGAACGAGGGCACCGCCGCGCACTGTGCGAAGGCCCCCGGCCGGCTGTACGGCCTGGGCCTGGTCCCCCTCCAGCACCCCGATCTCGCGGTGGAACTGCTCGACCACGCGCTCCAGCAGGGTCTGCGCGGTGTGGAGATCTCCTCGCACGCCCCCCGCCCGGACGGCACCCGGGAGGTGGAGCTGTCCGACCCGCGGCTCGACGGCTTCTGGGCGCGCGCGGAGGAGACCGGGGCGCTGGTCTTCCTGCACCCGTTCGGCTGCACGCTCGACGAGCGGCTGGACCAGTGGTACCTGTCCAACACGGTCGGCCAGCCCACCGAGAACGCGGTCGCGCTCTCGCACCTGATCTTCTCCGGTGTCCTGGACCGCCATCCGGACCTGAAGCTGATCGCCGCGCACGGCGGCGGCTACCTGCCCACCCACATCGGCCGCTCCGACCACGCCTGGCGGGTGCGCCCCGACGCCCGCGGCTGCGCCCGGGAGCCCAGCAGCTACCTCCGGCGGCTGTACTTCGACTCCCTGGTCCACGACCCGAACGTGCTGCGGGAGCTGGTACGCGTGGCCGGCCCGGACCGGGTGCTGCTGGGCTCCGACTTCCCCTTCGACATGGGCACCGAGGACCCGCTCGCCGCGCTGCGCGCCGCCCGGCTGACCGACGCGGACTTCGACGCCGTACGAGGCGGCAACGCCGCCGCACTCCTCCAGGAAGGACTGACAGCATGAGCGCACGGCTGCTCACCCATCTGCGCCACGTCGACCTCGCCGTACCGGACTACGACAGGCAACTCGACTTCTACGCCGGCGTCTGGGGCCTGACCAAGGTCGCCGAGGACTCCGGCATCTCCTTCCTGGCCGCCGAAGGCTCGCCCGAGCAGTATGTGGTGCGGCTGCGCAAGGCCGACGAGAAGCGCCTCGACCTCGTCTCCTACGGCGCCGCGAGCGCCGCCGACGTCGACACGCTCGCCGAGCGGCTGCTCGCCGGGGGCGTCCAGTTGGTCTCGCAGCCGGGCAAGGTCGACACCCCCGGCGGCGGCTACGGCTTCCGCTTCTTCGACGTCGACGGACGCACCATCGAGGTCTCCGCCGACGTCGAGGTCAGGCGGCACCGCAGGATCGAGGAGAAGGAGTCCATCCCGGTCAAGCTGTCGCACGTCGTCCTCAACTCCCCCGACCTGGACCGGACGAAGGACTGGTACGAGCGCCACCTCGGCTTCCGCCTCTCCGACACCCTCAGCTCCCCGCACATGGGCGAGGTCATGCACTTCATGCGGATCTCCAACCAGCACCACTCCATGGCGATCGCCAAGGGCCCGCACACCTCCCTGCACCACATCTCCTTCGAGATGCGCGGCATCGACGAGTACATGCGCGGCTCCGGACGGGTGATCCGCGCCGGGTTCAAGAAGGTCTGGGGCCCTGGCCGGCACATGGCGGGCGACAACACCTTCACCTACTTCCTCGACCCGCACGGCAACACCGTCGAGTACACCACCGAGTTGGAGCTGCTGGACGAGGACACCTGGCACCCCCACGTCTACGACTTCTCCCAGCCCGAGGTCACCGACCAGTGGGGCACCGCCAACCCGATGAACGAACTCGTCGCCAAGGAGTCGTTCAACGACCCCGACGGCGGCTGCTTCGTCGCCCCGCCGGTCTGATCCGTCCGCGTCTCTCCCCGACTCCGGGGGCGCGGCACATTCTGTCAACGCCCTGACTGCCGCCGCGCCCCCGGCCCCGTGCCCCCGCCAGGAGACCTCCCATGCGCTTCGCCGCCTACGAACACCGGCACCACACCCGCGTCGCCGTCCTCGACGAGGACGGCACCCTGCGTCCGGTGCCCGGCGTCCGCTCGCTCACCGAGATCGTCGCCGCCGGGGGCGGCCTGCGGTCGCTGCTCGACCTGGGCGCCGCCACGCTCGACGTCCCGCCCGGCCCGCACGTCTCCGAGGTCCGTCTGCTGCCTCCGCTGCGGCCGTCCTCCGTACGGGACTTCGTCACCTTCGAGGAGCACGTCGAGGGCGTACGGCGGTCCGTGGACGGCAGTGCCGGGGTGCCCGAGCAGTGGTACGCGGCCCCGACCTTCTACTTCACCAACCCGCACGCCGTGTTCGGCGCGCACGACGACATCCCGGTGCCGCCCGGCTCGGCCGCCCTGGACTTCGAGCTGGAGGTCGCGGCGGTCATCGGCCGGGAGGGCCGCGACCTCACGCCCGAACAGGCCCGCGACCACATCGTCGGCTACACCGTCTTCAACGACTGGTCCGCGCGCGACCTTCAGTCGGCGGAGATGCGGGTGGGCCTCGGCCCGTGCAAGGGCAAGGACACCGCCACCACCCTCGGGCCGTACCTGGTCACCGCCGACGAGCTGGAGAAGTACCGCGACGCCGACGGCTTCCTGCGGCTGGCGCTGACCGCCGAGGTCAACGGCGAGGTGGTCGGCTCCGACCTGCTGTCCAACATGAGCTGGACCTTCGAGGAGATGGTCGCCTACGCCTCCCGCGGCACCCATGTCATGCCCGGCGACGTCCTCGGCTCCGGCACCTGCGGCAACGGCGGCTGCCTCGCCGAGCTGTGGGGGCGGCGCGGCGAGCGGACCCCGCCGCCGCTGAAGCCCGGCGACACCGTCACCCTCACCGTCGAGGGCATCGGCACGGTCAGCAACACCGTCGTCCCCGGCGTCGAGCCGGTACCGCTGCCCACCGGCCGGCGCCGCTCGCGGGAGCGGCCGTGAGCGGGCCGCACTCCAGAAGGCTGGAGGGAAAGGTCGCCCTGATCTCCGGCACCGCCCGCGGCCAGGGGCGGGCCGCGGCACTGCGGTTCGCCGCCGAGGGCGCGCTCGTCGTCGGCGGCGACCTGCTGCACGAGGAGGCCGTCGAGACCCAGCGGCTCATCACCCGCGAGGGCGGCACCGCCCTCGCCCCCGGCCCGCTGGACGTCACCGACGAGGACTCGGTGCGCTCCTGGGTCGAGGAGGCGGTGGACGCCTTCGGCGGCGTCGACATCGTCTACGCCAACGCCGGCGCCGTCCGCTTCGGGGCGATCGACAGCCAGCCGTACGCGGACTTCGCGTTCACCATGCGCGCCGAGCTGGACTCGGTGTGGCTGACCGCCCACGTCGCCTGGCCGCACCTGGTCGCCAGTCGTGGCTGCATTCTCACCGTCGGCTCCACCGCCGGGCTCACCGGCTCGCTCACCAACCGGCGCACCGCACACTCTGCCTCCAAGGGCGCCGTCATCGCGCTGACCCGCCAACTGGCCGCCGAGGGCGCCCCGCACGGCATCCGCGCCAACTGCGTCAGCCCCGGAATGATCGACACCGCGGGCTCGCGCGGCAACCTGCTGGCCGAGGACCACCCGATGCGCTCCATCGCCCGGCACATCCCGCTCGGCCGCCTCGGCGCGCCCGACGACGTCGTCAACGCGGCCGTCTTCCTCGCCTCCGACGAAGCCGCCTACATCACCGGCGCCAACCTCGTCGTGGACGGCGGCTGGTCCACCGTCCTGCCCGGCGCCACCACCTGAAGGGAACCCCGTTCGTGAACAAGGTCCGCGCCGGCGCCGCCGAGGCGGTCGCCGACATTCCCAGCGGCGCCTCGCTGGCCGTCGGCGGCTTCGGTCTGAGCGGCGTCCCCGACGTCCTCATCCGGGCGCTGCACGCGCAGGGCGCCACCGGCCTCAGGGTGGTGTCCAACAACTGCGGCGTGGACGGCCACGGCCTGGGCGTACTGCTGGCCGACGGCCGCATCGCCCGCGTCACCGGCTCCTACGTCGGCGAGAACAAGGAGTTCGCCCGCCAGTACCTGTCCGGCGAGCTGGAGGTCGAACTGGTGCCCCAGGGCACGCTGGCCGAACGCCTGCGGGCCGGCGGCGCGGGCATCCCCGCCTTCTACACCCCGGCCGGCGTCGGCACCCAGGTGGAGCGGGGCGGCCTGCCCTGGCGCTACGCCCCCGACGGCTCGGTCGCGGTCGCCTCCCCGCCGAAGGAGACCCGCGACTTCGCCGACCGCACCTGCCTGCTGGAACACGGCATCACCACGGACTTCGCCCTGGTCCGCGCCTGGCGCGGCGACCGGCACGGCAACCTCGTCTTCCGCAAGGCCGCCGCCAATTTCAACCCGCTGGCCGCGATGGCCGGCCGCATCACCGTCGCCGAGGTCGAACAGCTGCTGGAGCCGGGCGAGTTGGATCCGAACGAGGTCCACCTGCCGGGCGTGTTCGTGCAGCGGGTGGTGGAACTGACGGCCGCTCAGGCCGCCGACAAGCACATCGAGAAGAGGACGGTGCGTTCCTGATGGCCTGGACCCGCGAGCAGATGGCCGCCCGCGCCGCCGCCGAACTCACCGACGGCTCCTACGTCAACCTCGGCATCGGGCTGCCCACCCTGGTCCCCGGGCACGTCCCGCCGGGCGTGCGGGTCACCCTGCACTCCGAGAACGGCATTCTGGGCACCGGCCCCTATCCCGCCGAGGACGAGACCGACCCCGACCTGATCAACGCCGGGAAGGAGACCGTCACCGTGCTGCCCGGCGCCTCCTTCTTCGACTCCGCCCTCTCCTTCGCCATGATCCGCGGCGGCCACATCGACACCGCCGTCCTGGGCGCCATGCAGGTCTCGGCCGCCGGTGACCTCGCCAACTGGATGATCCCCGGCAAGATGGTCAAGGGCATGGGCGGCGCGATGGACCTGGTGCACGGCGCCCGCCGCGTCGTTGTCCTGATGGAGCACACCGCGAAGGACGGCACGCCGAAGATCCTCCAGGAGTGCACCCTCCCGCTCACCGGCCGACGGTGCGTGCACCGCGTCATCACCGACCTCGGCGTCCTCGACGTCTCCGATGACGGCCTCGCCCTGGTCGAGACGGCGCCGGACGTCACCGTGGCGGACGTCGTGGCCCGCACCGACGCGCCGCTGCGCCTGGACGCCGTCACGGCCGCCCGCTGACCACTGGGGTTCAGCCGCTGCCCTGCGGCGCCTCGCGGGGGCCCGGACGGACGTCGAGCAGCCGTTCCACGCCCGCGATCCGCATGACCTGGCGGGCCAGCCGGTGATGCACCACGACCCGCAGGGCCTTGCCGCGGTAGACCGCGTCGGCGCGGACCATCTCCAGCATGCTCACACCGGCGGCGGTGACGATCGGGGTCCGCACGTCGACGACGACACACGGCTCGGGACACCGGCGCACCAGCTCCGTCAGCTCACGGCCCACCTCGTCCGCATTGGCTATGTCGACGACCACGTCGAGCGTGATCACCTGCCGGCCGGACGCGCGCCGCGTCGTCAACATGTATGGCTCCCATGCAGCCTTGGTCCTGGGGCGGGCACCGCACGGAGCGGCCCGCCGCCGGCGGCAGCCGTACCGCGTGCGCCGCCGTGTTGTCAGGCGGGTACCCAAGCGGAAGGAGACGTACTCCTCCGGTTTCCGGCCGGGAGCAGGACGGCGGTCGCGGCCGCGGTCGCGACCGGACGGCGCGCGGGGCGCGGTCCGCGGGTCACGCGGCGTTCCCCGTCTCCACCGGCAGGTCGGCCAGCCGCCACTCCAGCATCCCGTCCACCAGGCGGACCGCACGGCGACCGCGCGCGGTCAGCAGGCGTACGGCGTCGTGGGCGAGCACGCAGTAGGCGCCCCGGCAGTAGGCCACCACCTCGGTCTCCTCGGGCAACTCGGCGACGCGGTCGGCGAGTTCCTCGACCGGGATGGAGAGGGCACCGGGGATGTGGCCCGCCGCGTACTCCTCCGCGGGCCGCACGTCCAGGACGACGACGTCGCCGGCCGCCACGCGGGCGAGCAGTTCCGCCCGCCCGACCTCCTCGCCGTCGGCGGGTCCGAGGTAGGCGGTCCGGGCGGGCTCGACCGCCTCCTGGTGGGCCTGGGCGACCTGGCGCAGCAGCGCGTACAGGGCGGCGACGTCGTCCCCGGCGAGCCGGTAGTGGATGCGCACGCCGTCCCGCCGGGTGGCGACGAGTCCGGCCTGCTTGAGGGTCTGCAGGTGGGCGGAGGCGGTGGTCAGGTTCAGGGCGGCGGCCCGGGCGAGGGCGTCGACGGTGCGCTCGCCCTGGGCCAGCAGATCGAGCAGTTCCAGGCGCTTTCCGCTGCTCAGCGCCTTGCCGGTGCGGGCGAAGGCGTCGTAGAGCGCGGCCTTGCGTGTGGGGTCTCCCATAGTGCCGACTCCTCTTTATCCAATATTCCATGGAATAGTGTAGAGGAGTGAGGGCCGACCGTGTGAGCACACGGCGGCCCCGCCGCCCCGCCCCGTCCTTGCCCCTGGAGGAACCGCATGCGCCGCACCGACCCGGCCCGCGCGGCCGTACGCCGCCGTCCGCAGGAGGAGACGTGAGCGCCGGAACGGCCGCCCGCGCCGACAGCGGCGTGCGCCTCGGGCTGCGCGCCAACCTCGCCCAGTTCTCCCTGCTGGTCGTGGTCAACGCGCTGGTCGGCGGCATGCTCGGCCAGGAGCGCACCGTACTGCCGCTGCTCGCCCGCGAGGTCTTCCAGCTGTCCGCGTACACCTCCGCGCTGACCTACATCGTGGCGTTCGGCGCCACGAAGGCGGTCACGAACTTCTTCGCCGGCACCCTGTCCGACCGGTACGGCCGCAAGCCCGTCCTGGTCGCCGGCTGGCTCATGGCGCTGCCGGTGCCGCCGCTGCTGATCTGGGGGCCGAGCTGGGGCTGGATCGTCCTCGCCAACGTCCTGCTCGGCGTCAACCAGGGCCTGACCTGGTCCACCACGGTCATCATGAAGATCGACCTGGTCGGTCCCGAACGCCGGGGCCTGGCCATGGGCTTCAACGAGGCCTCCGGCTACGTCGCTCTCGCCGCCACCGCCATGGCCACGGGCTCCCTCGCCGCCCACTGGGGGCTGCGCCCCGCCCCCTTCCTGCTCGGCGCCGCGTACGCCGCGCTCGCCCTGGGCCTGTCCACCCTCGCCGTCCGCGAGACCCGGGACCACGCCCGCGCCGAGGCCGCCCTCCACCAAGCTCTCGGCTCAGGGGGGAGCACCGTACCGGCCCCGCGGAACCCAGACCACCACGGCGAGCTGACCACCGGCCAGGTCGCCCGCATCACCAGCTTCCGCGACAAGGCGCTGTCCGCCGCCAGCCAGGCCGGCCTGGTCAACAACCTCAACGACGCGCTCGCCTGGGGCATCTTCCCGCTGCTGTTCGCCGCCCACGGACTGTCCGTCGCCCGGATCGGCGTCCTCGCCGCCCTCTACCCCGCGGTATGGGGATTCGGGCAGCTGCTCACCGGCTGGTGGTCCGACCGGATCGGCCGCAAGCACCTCATCACCGCGGGCATGCTCGTCCAGGCCGCGGCCCTCGCCCTGGTGGCGGCCGGCAGCACGTTCCCCGTCTGGGCCGCGGCCCAGGTTCTCCTCGGCGCCGGCACCGCGCTGGTCTACCCGACCCTCCTCGCCGCCATCGGCGATGTCGCCCACCCCGCCTGGCGGGCCCGCTCCGTGGGCGTCTACCGGCTGTGGCGCGACGGCGGTTTCGCCGTGGGCGCCCTGCTCGCCGGCGCCGTCGCCGACGCCTACGGCCTGACCGCGGCGACATGGGCCGTCGCCGCGCTCACCGCGGCGTCCGGGCTCGTCGTGGCGGTGCGCATGTACGAGACCCACCCGCGCACGACGTCCTGAGCCGGCGGGTGCGTCACCGCTCGCCGGGAGGTCACCGGCTCGGCGCGTGCGGTGTCTGCCCCGTGGCCGGGCGGGTGGGGATGCGCAGGGCCAGCAGGGCGACGTCGTCGTCGTTGCCGGCCGGGCGGACCCGGCGCAGCAGCAGGTCGGTGAAGGACGCGAGGGGGCGGTGGGCGAGGGCCGCGGCGTGCCGGCGCAGCCGGTTCAGGCCCTCGTCCAGGCTGTGGCCGGGGGCCTCGACGAGGCCGTCGGTGTACAGCAGCAGGGTCGAGCCGGGCGGGAGGAGGGCCGTGGCGTCGGGGCGGGGGGTGCGTACCCCGGTGCCGAGCAGGATGCCGTGCCCGGCGTCGAGGTACTGGGCCAGGCCGTCGCGGCTGATCAGCAGGGGCGGCGGATGGCCGGCGTTGGTCCAGAACAGCTGCCACGGGCCGTCGTCGGACGCCTCGATCCGGCCGAAGATCATGGTGGCCATGGTGACGTCGGTGATGTGCTGGATCGCTTCGTCGAGCCGTCCGACGATCTGGCTCGGGGGTTCCTGCTGCGACCAGGCGTAGGCCCGCAGCATGTTGCGCACCTGCGCCATGCCCGCCGCGGCCTCCAGGTCGTGCCCGACGACGTCCCCGATCGCCAGTGCGGTGGCGCCGTCGGACAGCGGGAAGGCGTCGTACCAGTCGCCGCCGACCTGCGAGGCGTCCGGCGCGGGCAGGTAGCGGACGGTCATCTGCAGCCGCGGCACGCTCGGCATCTGCGGCAGCAGGTGGTTCTGCATGGTCTCGGCGACCCTGCGCTGGCGCTGGTAGAGGCGCGCGTTGTCGAGGGAGAGGCCGGCGCGCCGGGCGACGTCCTCGATCAGCGGAAGGTCGGCGGCGGTGAACGCCACCGGGTTCTCGGCGCGGCCCAGCGTGAGGGCGCCCACGACCTCGCGGCTGCTCCGGATCGGCGTGATGGCCGCGGAGTGCATGCCGGTGGCCTCGAACAGGCGGCGCTGTTCGACGGCGATGCCGGAGTCCGGTCTTCCCCGGTAGGTCTGCGGCTCGGCCAGCGCGGCGGCGACCCCGCGCAGGGCTCTGGACAGCGGCATCGGGGACTCCTCCGACACCGGCGGCATCGGGCCCTGCAGTTCCTCGTGGTGCACCAGGGCGCCGCCCTCGGCGTGCACGACGACGGCGCGCTGCACCTCGTCGTTGTCGGCGATCAGATCGACGACCGCCCAGTCCGCCAGCCGCGGCACGATCAGCGCGACGAGCCGGCGCAGCGCCTCCTCGACGTCGAGAGTCGACGACAGCTGCGTGGTGGTCTCGGCCAGCAGGGCCAGCCTGGCGAGCTCCGTCATCGGCTGGACGCCCTGCCCGGACCGCTCGCCGGGCTTGCCCAGCGGACCGGAACTGTGGAAGAGCACGAGCGTGCCGCGCCGGCCGCCGCCGATCTCGTACGGGGTGAGCAGCCAGGAGATGGTCAGCAGCGAGCCGTCGCCCCGCGCGAAGTAGTCCACGTCGGCCTGGGCGGTGCGTCCGGCATGCCACGCCTGCCGCATGCCGCACTGGGTACGGGGCAGCGGCCGGCCGTGCGGCCCGCGGTGCAGCAGGTCGTGCGCGTCCTGGCCGACGAGGTCCTCGGCGGACCGGCCCAGCAGCTGTTCGGCGCGGGCGTTGACGGCCAGGATGCAGCCCTGCTCGTCCACCAGGTAGGCGCCGGTCCCGATGGCCTCCAACGCCCGGCCGAGCGCGGCGGGACCGGCCGACAGGGACCGCTCCTCGACGGTCTGCGTGTGCTCGGGCCGCGCCATCTCCACGCCTCCCTCGGTGATCGGGCTCTGAGGGCTTTCTTATGCCCCGGCCCGGGGACATCACCCGCCCCAGGTGGCGACCCGGGACGTCTCACCCCATGTTCACCCACCGGCCGTTCCTTCTGCGACCGCCGGGCCGGACGCGGACCGGCCGGCCCGGCGGACGCCGGATGTGGATTGCCCGGCGCGCCGGGTACCGGGACAACGGGGCCCCGCGGCCGGTGCCCCGCACGGCATGTACGACAGCGGAGGTGACGATGGGGCACGACGAGTTCCCCGCCCGGGTACGCGAGCGCGGCGGACCCGACGGCCGGGACGAGGCCGCGAGGGTCACCGAAGCAGTCCCGGGCGTCCCGGGCGCCCTGGCCCGGCGGACCGGCCCCGGCGAGGCCGACGGCCTCGCCGCCCTGTCCGGCCGGGCCGGCCTGGCGGGCCTGGCGGGCCTGGCGGGCCTGGCGGGCAAGATGGACTGACACCCGGCGCGGGAGGCCGGCCGCGGCCGCGGCGTTCTCCCGCCCGACGGGGCCCGCACCGCCCGGTGCGGGCCGGGACGGCCGAATGGGAACCGTGCGAGTCGGGAGCCGGTGAACGCCGGAGCGGAGCCGCGACACGCGGTTGCTTCCGCCCGGTGGCGGCCGGCCGGGACAGCCGGCGGCCCGGTGATCCAATGGCTGGGGGCCCGGTGGTCCGGTGGCCGGAGCGGCGAACGAGACGGGTGGTGTGCCGGTGGAATGGCGGGAGTACGCGGAGCAGATGGCCCGGCTCGCACGGGAACTGCTGGCGCAGGATTCGGTCCAGGGGACACTGGACGCGATCGCAGCGGCGGCGGTGCGGCTGGTGGACGGCTGTGACGCGGCCGGGATCCTCGCGGTGCGCAAGGGCCGGGCGGTGACCCTGGCCGCGTGCGGGGACATGGTCCGGGACTGCGACCGGCTGCAGGGCGAGCTGAATGAGGGACCCTGCTTCGATCTCGCGCGCGGCGCCGCCGGTGAGCGTGCCTACCGCATCGAGGACCTCAGCCGGCCCCAGGCGTCCTGGCAGCGGTTCGCCGCGGGCGCCCGTGAGCTGGGCGTGGGCAGCATGAGCGGGGTGCTGCTCTACACCGAGGAGCAGGACTTCGGGGCGCTCGACCTGTACGCGCGCCGTCCCGGAGCCTTCGGCGAGGACATCGAGACGGCGGTCTGGCTGCTGGCCTCGCACGCCGCCGTCGCCCTGTCCAGCGCCCGCACCATCGACCAGTTGGAGCACGCCATGGACAGCCGGCACGCCATCGGGGAGGCCATGGGCATGCTGATGGAACGTCACCGGTTCAGCGAGGAGGAGGCGTTCGACGTGCTGCGCCGCATCTCCCAGCACCACAACCTCAAGCTGCGCGACGTCGCCCGGCGGATCAGCGGCGCGGGCGCCGACGGGGGCTGACGGCCGGGTCCCGTGCCAAGCGGTCGGTGTGCCGGGGTACTTGCGGCGCGGAGGCCGCCCGCATGGCATGATCAGGCGCAAATGGCCACCAGAGAACCGGACGACGGCACGGCAGCGGACGACGGCAGGACACCGGGCGACGGACACCACGCGGCGCCCGTGCCCGAGGACGTCTGGCGACGGTTCGCGGCCGACAGCGAACGGGCCATCCGTCGCTCCGCTCCCCGGGAACCCTCGGCGCGCGAGCGCCTGTCGGGGGCGTCCGTGCGCGTGCCCAGCGAGGCGAACCGGGAACGCGGCACCGGCCACGCGCCGTCGGACGCGGTCGGCGAACTGTGGCAGCCGCAAGAGCCGGCGGCCGGCCCCGCCTGGCGCGACCTCGACGGTCCCGGCCGGTGCCGCCGGGTGTGCCGGGTACTCGGGACCGTGGCGGCGGTCGTGCTGCTGCTGTCCGTGGCGTCCCATCTGTCCACCGGTCCCCGCCAGGGCCGCGGGGTGCCCGGGGGCACCACCCTGCAGCAGTCGGAGGACGTCCCGGCCAGCGCCCCCGCCACCTCCCGCCCCGAGCCGAACGCCACGGCACCCACCCTGCGCGCGGGCTGAACCGCCCCCGAGCCGCCGGACCAATTCCCGGCGCGACCGGCACGACGGTGGAACGACGCCGTCGAGGAACCCCGGGCAGGCGCTCCCGCCCCACGGCACAGGCACTCCCCCGCCGCGCCCACGGGCACGAACCGGTTCACGGCCACGCCCCGGACCCGCCACGGACCCGCGGCAGGTGATCCGGCGGTGAGCTGACCGGCGTCGCCGCCACGCGGGCTCCCGCACCCGGAACCGAGCCCCCCTCTCACCACCCTCGCCCCCTCGCTGTACGAGCACCGTCCACCGAGCCTTGCCGGGCCCGGACGGCCGGCTCCGACGCCGAAGCCGTCTCCGCCTCCGCCTCCGCCGGCGGGCTCCGTCGGCCAGGCTCCGACTGGCACGCTCCGGCAGCCGGGCTCCGACGCGGACTCCGACGGACCCGCTCCAGGGTCGGGCCCCGGAGGCCAGGCTCCCAGGTGGGGGCTCTGTAGGTCGGCGCCGGGGGCAGGCTCCGACAGCGGGACTCCAGCAGCCAGGCTCCCGGGTGGGGGCTCCGCAGGTCGCCGCCGGGGGCGCGCGCTCCGGCGGCCGGGCTCCGGCGATGCGCTCCGACGGGGACGCTCCGGCGGCCAGCCGGCGAGAACCATGGCCGCATCCGGGAGGGCAGGGGCCGCCGACCTGCGGCGCTCGGTCCGGCAGGTCGGCCGCCCGCGCCGACCGCACTGGCACCGGCACGCACGGGGTCGGCACAGGGGATCGACGACCGTGCCGGAGCAGGCGAGGGTGTACGCCGCCCGGTGCGGACGGGGATCGCGCACACACCGGTGCGGGCGGCGATCAGTGACCGCACCGGCAGGCACCGGCGCCAGGCAGGGCGCCGGGACCTCGCCCGTTCAGCGGATGACCAGCGTGTGTTCCCGGCGGGGCGTCAGGTGGCCGATGACGGGGGCGCCGGGAACCTCGCCGGCCACCAGCAGGCCGCCGGAGGTCTGCGCGTCGGCGAGCAGCAGCCGCGTGTCCTCGTCGGCGGTGCCGAAGTCGGTGTGCGGGGCGACCCAGGCGAGGTTGCGCCGGGTGCCGCCGCTGACGTAGCCGTCCCGTACGGCCTCCCGGGCGCCGTCCAAGTAAGGCACCGCGGCGGAGTCGATCACCGCGGTGACGCCGGAGGCACGGGCGAGCTTGTGGAGGTGGCCGAGCAGTCCGAACCCGGTCACGTCGGTCGCGCAGACCGCGCCCGCCGCCAGTGCCGCGGCCGCCGCGTCCCGGTTGAGCCGGGTCATCGTCTCCACCGCCTGCGGGAACGCCTCGCCGGTGGCCTTGTGCCGGTTGTTGAGCACTCCGACGCCCAGCGGCTTGGTCAGCGACAGCGGCAGTCCGGGGCGGCCGGTGTCGTTGCGCAGCAGCCGGCCGGGGTCGGCGAGTCCGGTGACGGCCATGCCGTACTTGGGCTCGACGTCGTCGACGCTGTGTCCGCCGCCGACGTGGCAGCCCGCCTCGGCCGCGACGTCCAGCCCGCCCCGCAGGACCTCGCGGGCCAGGTCGAACGGCAGCCGGTCGCGGGGCCAGGCGAGGAGGTTGACGGCGAGGACGGGCCGGCCGCCCATCGCGTACACGTCGGACAGGGCGTTGGCGGCGGCGATGCGGCCCCAGTCGTAGGCGTCGTCGACGACGGGCGTGAAGAAGTCGGCGGTGGACACCACGGCCGTGTCCGGCCGGCCGGGGAGGGCGACGACGGCGGCGTCGTCGCCGGTGGCAAGGCCGACCAGCAGCGGCGCGGCGTCCCGGGCCGGCGGCGGCGCGGTCAGGCCGGCGACGACGTCCTCCAGCTCGCCGGGCGGGATCTTGCAGGCGCAGCCGCCGCCGTGCGCGAACTGGGTGAGGCGGACGGTCGCTTGGCGGGTCGGTGTCATACCGGTCTCCTGGGGCACTAGCCTGACGGATGCGGTGGAGGCGTGTGGGTGCCTGGTGGCCCTCCCGGTCTTCAAAACCGAGGTGCCCGAGGATCTCGGGCAGGCGGGTTCGATTCCCGTCCGCCTCCGCTCCCCCGCCCCGCGGCCCTGACCCGGCGCCGGCCGGTGTCGTCCACACGTTCGGTGCGCCCCGTCACGTCGAGGTGTTCCAGGAGCGGTACGACGACGCGGCGGCTGCTGTCGAGGGCGCGGCGCGCCTCGCTGACCGTGAACGGCTGCTCCAGTCCCGCCAGCAGGTGTGCGGCCCGGTCGTCGGCGCCGGGCAGCAGCACCACCCCGTCCGCGACGCGCAGCAGGTCGCCGGCGGCCTGCGCGGCGGCCAGCAGCCGGGCGTCGAGGCCGAGGTCGGCGAGACGGCCCGCGTCGGGGGCGTGGAAGGGCCGCTCGGCGAGTTCGCGCCGGAGGGTGTCGACAGCGTGGCGGGCGCGGGCGGGCAGCTCCGGGCGGGCCCGGCTGCCGTAGATACGGCCCGCCCGGTGGGTGAGGCCGGGCGCGGCCGTCAGCAGGGCGGTGACCAGGGCCCGGTCGGGCAGGCCGAGGATTCTGCGGGCCGCCTCCAGCGGCAGGCCGGGGTCGGCGGGGTGCGCGGTGGCGTGTTCCTCGACCGCGGTCTCCAGCCGTCGGCGCAGCCGCGCCCAGTGGCCGGGGTCGGCGAGCCAGTCGCCGGCGACGGGTTCACCGGTGGGCGGGACGCCCATGGCGCGCAGGTCGGCGGCGCCGGCCAGGCCGCGGCGGGCCAGCTCCGAGGCGGCGTCCGGTTCGCCGGTGAGGTCCTGCAGCACCTTCGCCCGGGCCTTGGCCGCGCCGCGCCGGGTCAGCGCGGGCGGCCGGACGTCGAGCACGGTCACCCCCGCGGGCACGGCGTGCCGGCCCGGGTCGCGCAGCAGCCCGGTGTCGCCGACGTGCAGCGGCAGCGGCCGGTCCGCGGTGAGCCGGGCGGTGTCGTGGCCGAGGGGCCGTACGGTGACCGGGCGGGCGGCCGTGCCGACGTGCAGGACGAGGTGGCGGGGCAGGTCGTCGGCGGCGTCGCCGCGCAGGCGCACGTCGACGCGGTCGGCGGCGCTCCAGCGGGCGGGGGTGAGCAGTGCGTCCCCGCGCCGGACGCGGTCCGCGCCGGCGCCGGTGACGTTGACGGCGACGCGGGCCACGGCGGACACGGTGTCCCGGTCCCGCTTGAGCGTCTGCAGGCCGCGCACCTTCAACGGGGCGCCGTCGGCGGACAGTTCGAGCCGGTCGCCGACGCGGAGGGTGCCCGCGCCGAGGGTCCCGGTGACCACCGTGCCCCGGCCGCGGACGGTGAAGACGCGGTCCACCCACAGCCGTACGGGCGCCTCGGTGTCCGGCGGGGGCAGGGACCGGGCGAGGCGGCCCAGGGCGGCCCGCAGGTCGTCCAGGCCGCGGCCGTCGACGGCGCTGACGGCCACGGCCGGCGCGCCGCGCAGGGTGGTCGCACCGAGGCGGGCCAGCGCGTCGCGGCGCACCGGTCCGGGGTCGGCGAGGTCGCTGCGGGTGACGGCGAGGACGGCGTGCCGTACGCGCAGGGCGTCGAGGATCGCCAGGTGTTCCTCGGACTGGGCCTGCCAGCCCTGGTCGGCGGCGACGACGAACAGCGCGGCGGGCGCCGGGCCGACACCGGCGAGCATGTTGCCGACCAGCCGCTCGTGGCCGGGGACGTCGACGAACGCCACCTCCCCCGCCTCGGGCATCCGGGTCCACACGAATCCCAGGTCGAGGGTGAGGCCGCGGCGGCGTTCCTCCTCCCAGCGGTCGGGTTCCATGCCGGTGAGGGCGCGGACGAGGGCGGACTTGCCGTGGTCGACGTGGCCGGCGGTGGAGACGACGTGCACGGCGGTCACCCGATCGGGGCAGCGGCGGCGGTGACGGCGTCCAGCAGGGTCGGGTCCAGGGCGCCGGGCAGGGCCCGCAGGTCCAGCAGGCAGCGGCCGTGGTCCACCCGGCCGACGACCGGAGGCCGGCCGCGGCGCAGGCGGGGCGCGAACGCCTCCGGCAGGGACACCGCGGCGCTGGGCAGGCCGACGCCAGGGGCCCCGCCGCCGCCGACGGTGGCGGTGGAGTCCACCGGGTGGGCGTCGACGCCGATGTCCCGCAGGCGGGCGGCGAGGCGCGCGGCCCGCTCGCGCAGCGCGTCCGGGTCGGCGTGCAAGGCCTGGTGGGTGGGGGTGGGCGGTCCGGCGAGCGTGGCCTCCAGGGCGGCGAGGGTGACCTTGTCGACGCGCAGGGCGCGGGCGAGGGGATGGCGGCGCAGCCGTTCCACGAGGTCGGCGCGGCCGAGGACGAGACCGCACTGGGGTCCGCCGAGGAGTTTGTCGCCGCTGGCCGTGACGAGGGCGGCGCCGGAGCTCAGCATGCTCGTGGCGTCGGGTTCGTCGGGGAGCAGGCGGTCGGGGTCGAGCAGGCCGGATCCGATGTCGGCCACGACGGGTACGCCGAGTCCCGCGAGGGCGGACACGGGCGCGGAGCGGGTGAAGCCGGTGATGCGGAAGTTGGAGGGGTGGACCTTCAGCAGGAAGCCGGTGTCGGGTCCGACGGCCCGGGCGTAGTCGTCGGGGGTGGTCCGGTTGGTGGTGCCGACCTCGCGCAGCCGTGCGCCGGTGGAGACCAGGATGTCGGGGATGCGGAAGCCGTCTCCGATCTCGACCATCTCGCCGCGGCTGATGACGATCTCCCGTTCCGCCGCGAGGGCGCTCGCGGCCAGCACGAGGGCGGCGGCGCCGTTGTTGACGATCAGTGCCGACTCGGCGGCGGGCACCGCGGCAAGCAGCGCGGCCCGCGTGCTCTCGCCGCGCCGGGCCCGGCCGCCGCTCGCCAGGTCGAACTCCACGTCGGTGGTCCCGGCGGCGGCCAGCACCGCGGCCCCCGCCGCTTCGGAGAGGGGGGCGCGGCCCAGGTTGGTGTGCAGCAGGACCCCGGTGGCGTTCAGGACGCGGCGCAGCGCGCTGGCACTCTCCGGCAGGCCGGCGACGGCCTCGTCCAGGACGTCCGCGGGCCGGATCGCACCCCGTCGCGCGCGGTCCTGCGCGGCCACGACGGCGGACTTCACCACCCGGGCGCCCAGCCGGGCGACGGCCTCCTGGAGCCGGGGGTCGGCCAGGAGCGCGTCGGTGCGCGGGATGTCCCGCAGCGGTCCCGCTCCGCTCCCCGGGCCCGGCCCCTCCCGCACGGCGGCCGTGCTCCCGCCCCGGCCGGTCCCGCGGGCGCCGGCTGGCTTCATGTCTCCTCCTGTTTTCCAGGCACAGGAGTAGCCAGGAAGCCCCACCGCCAAACCGACCGCGCCACACAGCCACCCAGCCCCGGGCCCCCGGCATCGACACCGGCCGTCACACACCGCCGAGCCGCCCGCGGCCTCGCGGACCCGACGCCCGGCGGCTGGACGGCCACCCGTCGGCGCCGCGCACCACAGCCTCCGGCCCGCGACCGGCCGGAACGAACACGGCCACCACTCATGCCCGCCCTCACGCCGCGGAGCCGCGGGGCCTGGGCCTCGGCCGCAATGCCGCCGTCACACCACACCGAGCCGCGAGGCCTAGCGGACCCGGTGCCGGGCGGGCGGGCCGGCGCACGCACGACACAGCCTCCGGCCCCCGCCCCACCGCAACGAACGCGCCCGCTGTACGAGCCGCCGCCCCGCCGCGTGACCCTGTGCCCGGCAGGTCAGGCCGTGTCCGGCAGGAGGTGGGGTGCGTAAGCCGCGACGGCCCGCATCACCTGCTTCTTCGACGGGTTCACCATCGCCCGCCCGGCCACGGTCACCGTCGGGACGGTCTCGTTGCCGTCCGCGACCGAGCGGACGAACGCCGCCGCCCGAGGGTCGCGCCGGATGTCGACCTCGGTGTACCGCAGGCGCGTCAGGCGCAGTCGCAGGCGC
Organism: Streptomyces sp. NPDC031340; assembly: GCF_055569945.1. Lineage (NCBI taxonomy): Bacteria > Bacillati > Actinomycetota > Actinomycetes > Kitasatosporales > Streptomycetaceae > Streptomyces > Streptomyces sp. NPDC031340. Next base: position 58,675 of record NZ_JBVIIE010000044.1, on the reverse strand, counting down.
AGCTTCATGCAGAACACGCACCCGGGCCGCCAGTAGACGACCACGCCCTCGCGGTCCTCGTTCACCGGTTGTCCCCCTCGGTCTGGGCTCGGCCTGGGCTGGTTCTCGGCTCGGTCCCGGGCGTCATCTCCCCGCGGTCTGCGGCTCGTAGGTGGCGAGCGCCCAGATCACGAACACGTCGATCGCCATCATGATGACGGACCACACCGGTGCGTAGGGCAGGAACAGGAACTGGGCCATCAGGCTCAGCGACGCCAGCACGATGCCGACCCCGCGCGCCCACCCGGCGCCGGAGAGGATGCCCACGCCGGCGATGACGGCTATGACGCCGAGAACGAGCAGGATCCATCCCCAGCCGGTGAGGTTGATCTTGTAGACGTAGTCGCCGATGCGGGCGTAGACGTCGTCCTGGGAGATCGCCGCGACGCCCTGGAAGACGGCCAGAAAACCGTTGACGATCATCAGGACGCCCGCGAAGACGGCGCCGCCGGTGGCCCAGGCGGTGCGGCCGCTGGGGGCGGATCGGTAGCCGCCGGACGGGGCGTCCGAGTGGGACGGTGCGGTCATGGTCGCGCTCCGTTTCTCGTGGGGCGGCGGCAGCGGGCACCGGTCGCCCGGCCGCCTGCTTCGACAGTCGGCCCGGAGCGCGGGGTCGGCCAGAGGATGTGAGCCGTTCGGGTGACGTACGGCGACGGACGGCGACGTAGGGCAGCACGTCGCGCACCGGGCCGACGGGCGGCCCGGTGCGGGCTACTCGGGCTCGCCCTCGTCGACGCGGTAGGTCCTCGTCCAGGTGGCGCCGCAGCGGCAGCGGGTGAGCTCCACCAGGTCGCCCTCCTCGGACACGGCCAGACCGTCGCGGAGGCGGACGTGCACGTGCTGACTCATGGGATGCGCCTTCTTTCACGTGTGCCGGGCGTCCCCACTGTCATCACATGTCCGCCTCCGTCCGCAATGACGCGGGCCACAGGACGGCCGGCTACTCGTCGGCGATCGAGCGCTCGAACGCCGGCAGGTGCCGCTCCGATGCGGGCCGGGCCCTGCAGTCGGCGTGCCGGGGGTGTGGAGACGGGATGGAGACGACGGCGGAAGGTTGGGCTGTTCGGCCCTCGCCGGGACGTGCCGGCGCCGCCCGCCGCGCCGGGGAGGCGGTCGTCGAGGTGGCCGACACGGGGCCGGGGATCCCCGCCGGGGAACTACCGCACGTCTTCGACCGGCTCTGGCGGGGCACGCGCGCCCGTGCGACCGGCGGCAGCGGGATCGGCCGGCCGTGGTCAGGAGCTCGTCACCGCCCACGGCGGCAGCGTCGACGCCGCTTCCGGCCCGGACGGCGGCACCACGATCACGCTGCGCCTGCCGACCGCAGCGCCGCAGGCCGCTGGCCCCGTGCGCGAAGTGCCTGGTCAGAGCCCTGGCGTTGCCTGACGGGCAAATACCCCTAGGGGTATTTGACGCCTCCCCCGCGAGGGCCGTACTCTCACTGACAAGAAACCCCCGGGGGTATTTGAGGAGGCAACCACATGGCTCGCGAAGTCACCCAGGAGGAGTTCTCCGCCGCATGGGCGGACGGCGCGCTCACCGTCGACGTCCGGGAACCCGCCGAGTACGTGGCCGGCCACGTGCCGGGCGCGCGGCTCATGCCGCTGCGCAGCGTGCTCGACCGGTGCGGCGAACTGCCCGGCGACCGGCCGGTCTACGTGATCTGCGCCAGCGGCAACCGCAGCAAGACCGCCGCCGACTGGATGAACTCCCGTGGCGTCGACGCCTACTCGGTGGCCGGCGGCACCCGTGGCTGGGCCCGAGCGGGCCGCCCGATCGCGGCCGGTGCGCCGGAGCACGCGGCCTGACCCACCCCACCGACACCCGCACCCAGGCCTGCAGAGAAGGAGTCCCGCCTTGGCCGCCACCCCCTCCCCCGCGAACGAGCCGCTCACCGGCCGTCACCGTGTCGTCGTCATCGGCGGCGGCAGCGCCGGCATCAGCGTCGCGGCCCGCCTGCGCCGCGCCGGCGTCACCGACATCACCCTGATCGAACCGTCCGACACCCACTGGTACCAGCCCCTGTGGACACTGGTCGGCGGCGGTCAGGCCCCGCTCAGCGCCTCCCGCCGCCCCGAGGGGTCCGTCATCCCCGACGGGGTGCGCTGGGTCCGGCGCCGCGCCGAGTCCGTCGACCCCGAGGCCCGGACGGTCACCCTGACCGGCGGCGACCGGCTCACCTACGAGTACCTGGTGCTGGCTCCGGGCCTCCAGCTCGACTGGGACGGCGTGCCCGGCCTCGCGGAAGCCGTCGGCCACGACCGGGTGAGCAGCAACTACGCTCCCCAGTACGCCCCGCGCACCTGGGAGCTGGTCAAGCAGCTGAAGTCGGGCACGGCCGTGTTCACCCACCCGGCCACACCGCTGAAGTGCGGCGGCGCCCCGCAGAAGATCGCCTATCTGGCCGCCGACTACTGGCGCAAGCACAAGGTGCTCGACCAGATCCGCGTCATCATGGTCATCCCGGACCCGGTGATGTTCAAGGTGCCCGCCTGGGCGCAGGTACTGGAGAAGGTCGCCGCCCGGTACGGCATCGAGGTCCGGCTGAGCTCGGAGATGACGGCCGTCGACGGCGACGCCCGCACACTCGTCATCACCGACCACGCGAACGGCACCAAGGAGACCATCGGCTACGACCTCCTGCACGCCGTCCCGCCGCAGAGCGCCCCCGACTGGATCAAGACCGGTCCGCTGGCCGACCCGGCGAGCCCGCTGGGGTTCGTCGCCGCCGACAAGCACACCCTGCGGCACCCGGTGTACGGCAACGTCTTCTCGCTCGGCGACGTGGCGAACCTGCCGACGTCGAAGACCGGCGCGGCCGTGCGCAAGCAGGCGCCGGTCGTGGCGGCCAACCTGCTCGACGTGATGAACGGGCGTTCCCCGTCCCGCCGTTACGACGGCTACACGTCCTGTCCGCTGGTGACCGCCCGCGACAAGATGCTGCTCGCCGAGTTCGACTACGACCTGAAGCCGCAGCCCTCCTTCCCGCTGATCGACACGTTCAAGGAGCGGCGGGACATGTGGGTGTTCAAGCGGTACCTGCTGCCGCCGGTGTACTGGCACGGCATGCTCACCGGCCGCCTCTGACCGGCGGGCCCGGGCCTTCCCCGGCCCGGGCCGGCCACCGGCTCGACCCTCTCCCGCCCCCGCCAAGGGCGGACCAGACCCTTATCCATACCCCCCGGGGTATCAATTCCCTTCCGATACGGAGGTCATCCGACCATGTTCTTCGCCCAGTACTACCTCGACTGCCTCTCCCACGCCTCGTACATGATCGCCGACGAGACCACCGGCAAGGCCGTCGTCGTCGACCCGCGCCGTGACGTCTCCGAGTACCTCACCGACGCCGAGGCGCACGGCTTCACCATCGAGGCCGTGCTGAACACCCACTTCCACGCCGACTTCCTCGCCGGTCACCTGGAGCTCCGCGACCGCGCCGGCGCCTGGATCGGCTACGGGCAGCGCGCCGAGGCCGAGTACCCCATCCGCAAGCTGACCGACGGCGAGCGCATCAGCCTCGGCGACGTCCAGCTGCAGATCATCGAGACGCCCGGCCACACCCCCGAGTCGATCAGCATCCTGGTGTACGAGCACGCGGACGACGCCGTGCCCTACGGCGTGCTCACCGGCGACGCCCTGTTCATCGGCGACGTCGGCCGCCCCGACCTGCTCGCCTCGATCGGGGTCACCGCCGACGAGCTCGGCTCGATGCTCTACGACAGCATCCAGAACAAGCTGATGGCCCTCCCCGACGCGGTGCGGGTCTTCCCCGCGCACGGCGCCGGGTCCGCCTGCGGCAAGAACCTCTCCACGCAGCGCCAGTCGACCATCGGCGAGCAGCGCGCCACCAACTACGCGTGCCGTCCGATGAGCGAGGAGAAGTTCGTCGAGCTGGTCACGGAGGGTCAGCCTTCCGCCCCCGCCTACTTCGTCTACGACGCCATCCTCAACCGCAAGGAGCACGGCCTGTTCGACGCCACCGCCGCGCCGCGTCCGCTGTCGGTCGAGGACTTCATGGAGCGGCGCGCGGCCGGGGCGGTCGTCGTCGACGCCCGCTCGCCGCAGGACTTCGCCGCCGGGCACCTGCGCGGCTCGGTCAACGTGCCCGCCGACGGCCGCTTCGCCGAGCAGGCCGGCATGGTCGTCGGCCCGGAGGAGGACGTCATCGTGGTCGCGCCGCAGGACCGCGAGGAGGAGATCGTCACCCGGCTCGCCCGCATCGGCTTCGACAAGGTCGGCGGCTACCTGCGGGAGCCCGAGGGCGCCTTCCCCGCCCTGGCCGACGAGATGGCGCAGGCCAGCCGCCTGACCGTGGAGGAGCTGCGCCACGCCCTGGACGGCGACCAGCCGCCGCTGGTGATCGACGTGCGCAACGGCTCCGAGCGTGAGGAGGGCTTCATCGAGGGCTCGCTGCACATCCCGCTGGCCGAACTGGCCCGCCGCGTCGACGAGGTTCCCACCGACCGCCCCCTGGTCGTGCACTGCGCGGGCGGCCACCGCTCCTCCATCGGCTCCAGCCTGCTGCGGCACAAGGGCCGCGCCGACGTCTCCGACCTGCTCGGCGGCTACGGCGCCTGGATCGCCGAGCCGGCCACGACCTGCGCCTGACCCACCCCGGGGGGGGGGGGGGGGGGGGGGCGGGCGCGGTCGGGCCAAGCCGGCCGTAGCCGAACTCCA